>JAFAYS010000393.1 GCA_019240175.1 Chloroflexota bacterium
AACAGAGAACAAAGAACCAAGAACAAGGGAACAAAGGAACAAAAGAACAAAGCGGTACCGAAAATTCCCCCTCGCCTGCCGCAGCGGGAGAGGGGAGTCGCGCCAGCGACGGGGTGAGGGCCTTGGCTCAACCGCCTACCCGCATCGGGCTGTACGAGCCGATCCACGGCTCCGCGCCCGACATTGCCGGGCAGGGTGTTGCCAATCCGCTGGCGACGATCTTGAGCGTCGGGCTGCTGCTGCGCTACTCGCTGGGCCTGCACAACGAGGCGCAGGCGGTCGATGCCGCCGTGCAGCAGGTGCTGGTCGCGGGCCAGGTCACGCCCGACATCGCGCCCGCCGGCTTAAAGCCGCTCTCGACCAGCCAGGTCGGCGATGCGGTGGTGGCGGCATTGCGAAGCGGCAGCTAATTTGAGATGAAATGCCTAGTCAAGCTCTGAAACTATGCGCTGCTCATCGGCTCAGGCGACTGGCACGAGTTGGTCATTGTGTACAAGCGACAAGTTGTATGAAACCGGTTTCAATCACGGCTGATTGTACCGATTGACCAAATTCGTGTTTGACAGGCCGATCGACTTCTTGTATATTAAGCTGACATTTACCTACGAGCTTGGCGTTGAATCACGCCCACCCTGCCTCATAGACGAGGCTCCGGTGGGCGTTTTGTGTCCCCGAAGCAGCATCATTGCTGATGGCTGATCCTTCGTCCCAACGATGTGCTGTTCCACGACGCTGTTTGTCGTACGCCTCGATCCGCTGAGGCAGAACCTGCGTCCGCATAGCCCAACGGCGCGACGCGCAATCGACACTCCCTGATGTGCCGCTTGGACGAGCAGTGATGGAGAGGGACTTATGGATCAGCCCGATTGTACCCCTTTGTACGACCCGCGCTACGAGCATGATGCCTGCGGCATCGGCTTTGTCGCCCGCCTGGACGCCCAGCCCAGCCAAGAGATCGTCGCGATGGCGCTTGAGGCGCTGTGCAATCTTGAGCATCGCGGCGCGACCGATGCCGACGGACGCAGCGGCGACGGCGCTGGCATTCTGACCGAGATTCCCCACGAGTTCTTCGCCCAACATCTCAAAGCTGCTCGGCTAGCTGCGCCCGCGCCCGGCGATCTGGCGGTGGCGATGTGCTTCTTGCCGCTGGCTCATCTCAGCGAAGGCCGCGCGCTGATCGAGCGACATCTGGCCGAGGCCGGCATTCCGCTGCTCACCTGGCGTCGCGTACCGACCAACGATGGCGCGCTGGGATTTCAGGCGATGCTGCTCAAGCCGGTTGTGGTGCAGGCGCTGCTGCAGCGCCCGGCGTCGATCGCCGCCGAAGACTGGGAAGGCGCGCTCTACCGCGCCCGTCGCGCGATCGGCATCGAAGCGCACGTCAAGGCGATGCAAGGCTTTTATATCGCCTCAATGTCGTCGCGCACGATCATCTACAAAGGCTTGATGCAGGCATCACAGATTGCCAACTTCTATCCCGACCTCCAGGATCTGCACTTCACCTCGGCCTTCGCGGTCTATCATCAGCGCTTTTCGACCAACACCTTTCCCTCCTGGGAGCGCGCCCAGCCGTTCCGCATGGTCTGCCACAATGGCGAGATCAACACGCTGAGCGGCAACGTCGCGGCGATCAAATCGCGCGAGCCCGACTTTCACTCGCCGGTCTGGGGTGACGATATCGCGCATCTGCGGCCCGTAATCGACACGCGCGGCAGCGACTCGGCGATGCTCGACAACACGCTGGAAATGCTGGTGCACAACGGTCGCGACGTGCGCCACGCCCTGACGATGCTGGCACCGCCCGCCTGGGAGCATGACGACTCGCTGGACGACGAGCTGCGCGCTTTTTACCAGTTCCACAGCTGCCTGATCGCGCCGTGGGATGGGCCGGCGGCGCTGTGCTTCGCGGACAACGGCGTGGTCGGGCTCAAGCTCGATCGCAACGGCCTGCGCCCGGCGCGCTTTATCGTCACCAACGACGGCGTAGTTATCGCAGGATCGGAGGTCGGTGCCGTCACGATCGACAATGAGCGGATCGTGCAGAAAGGCCGGCTGGGGCCGGGCCAGATGGTCGTCGCGGATCTCAAGCGGGGCGCGCTGCTGCTCGATCATCAGATCAAGCGCGAGCTGGCGACGCTCAAGCCCTACCGCCAGTGGATCGACGGGCATCTCCTGGGGCTGGATCAGATCAGCCAGCCCCAGGAGATGCCAGCCGCGCGATCATCTGAGGCGCTGGTGTCGCTACAAGCCGCGTTTGGCTACGACGCCGAAATGCTGCAGGTGGTGCTCAAGCCGATGGCCCGCGACGGCCACGAGCCAGTCGGGTCGATGGGCGACGACACACCGATCTCACCGCTGACGCAGGTTGGCCGTCCGCTCTACGGCTACTTCCGGCAGCGCTTTGCCCAGGTCACCAATCCGCCGATCGATCCGCTGCGCGAAAAGCTGGTCATGTCGCTGGGCATGATGCTGGGTCGCGTCGGCAACCTGCTTGACGAAACGCCCGCGCACGCGCATCTGCTGCGCCTTGAGCGACCGATTTTGCGCGCCGCCGAGTGGGCAGCGCTGCGCCAGCATAGCGATCCGGCCTTTCGCTCGTGTACCATTCCCGCTGTCTGGCCGGTGGCCGAGGGCGTGGAGGGGCTGCGCCAGGCGGTGACTGAGCTACAGCAGGCGGCGGAGGCGACCACGCGCGACGGCACCACGATGTTGTTCATCAGTGATCGCGCGGTGGACGAGCAGCACGCGCCGATCCCGGCCTTGATCGCGGTCGGCACGGTGCATCAACATCTGCTACGCTGTGGCCTGCGCGCCCACGTCTCGCTATTGGTTGAGAGCGGCGAGCCCCGCGAAGTGCATCACATGGCCTGTTTGATCGGCTATGGCGCGGAGGCGATTCACCCGTACCTGGCGCTGGACTCGGTGCGGCATATGGCTGCTGAAGAGCGCCAGCGTGAGGCGATCGATCCCGAGCAGGCCGAGCGCAACTATATCGCGGCGCTGGACGAGGGCCTGCGCAAAATTCTGTCCAAGATGGGCATCGCCACGCTCGACAGCTACCACGGCGCGCAGCTCTTCGAGGCGATCGGCATTGGCGAGGAGTTGATCGACGATTGCTTCACGGGCACGTCGTCGCGCATCGGCGGCATTGGCTGGGCGGAAGTTGCGGCGGATGTGGCCGACTGGCACGCGCGGGCTTTTGGCGGCGGCGAGAAGATCGAGTTAGCCGTGCCGGGCGTGTACAAGTTCAAAAAAGACGGCGAATATCACGCCTACAGCCCGACGATCGTTCACGCGCTGCATCAGGCGGTCGGCCTCAAGCCCTCGCCGCTGCCGGCGCGTGAAGCCTACCGGCGCTACTCGTCGCTGGTGCATGGACGTGCGCCCGCCGCGCCACGCGATCTGCTGCGCTGGAAGGCCCAGACGCCCGTGCCGCTGGCCGAGGTCGAGCCTGCCGCCGCGATTTTGCGCCGCTTCTCAACCGCCGCCATGTCGATAGGCTCGACCAGCCGCGAGGCGCACGAAACCCTGGCGATCGCGATGCAGCGGCTGGGCGGCATGGCCAACAGCGGCGAGGGCGGCGAAGATCCCGAGCGCTTCACCGACGAACGCAACAGCGCGATCAAGCAGATCGCGTCGGGCCGCTTTGGCGTCACGCCGGCCTACCTGATGAACGCCCGCGAGCTACAGATCAAGATGGCGCAAGGCTCCAAGCCTGGCGAGGGCGGCCAGCTGCCCGGCCACAAAGTCACCGACTACATCGCGCAAATTCGTCACACCATGCCGGGCGTTACGCTGATCTCGCCGCCGCCGCACCACGACATCTACTCGATCGAAGACCTGGCACAGCTGATCTACGATCTCAAGCAGATCAACCCGCAGGCCGACGTGTCGGTCAAGCTGGTCAGCGAAGTTGGCGTCGGCACGATCGCGGCGGGCGTGGTCAAAGCCGGCGCTGACGTGGTGCTGGTCAGCGGCCACGCGGGCGGTACCGGCGCGTCGCCGCTCAGTTCGATCAAGAATGCCGGCGTGGCCTGGGAGCTGGGCCTGGCCGAAACCCAGCAAACGCTGCTGCTCAACGGCCTGCGCGATCGCGTGCGGCTGCGGACCGACGGCACGCTGCAAACCGGGCGCGACGTGGTGATCGCGGCGCTGCTCGGCGCTGACGAGTTCGCCTTTGGCACAACGGCGCTGGTCGCCGAGGGCTGCCTGATGGCGCGCGCCTGTCACAACAACACCTGTCCGGTCGGTATTGCCACGCAGAAGCCGGAGCTACGCGCGAAGTTCCCCGGCACGCCCGAGCATGTGATGCATTTCTTCGGGCATCTGGCCGAGGAAGTGCGCGAGCTGCTGGCCGAGCTTGGCGCGCGATCGCTGGACGAGATCATTGGTCGCGCCGATCTGCTGTATCAGATCTCGACCGGCCACGCCCGCGCGGATCAGCTCGATCTGGCGGCGATGATCGTCACGCCCTACGGTCCCAACGCGCTGCGGCGTTGGAGCGGCGAGCGCAACCAGACCCAGGTGGCCGATCTCAATGCCAGGCTGCTGGAAGACGCCACGCCAGCGCTGCTCGATGGACAGCCGGTGCAGCACGTCTACCCGATCGCCAACACCGATCGCAGCGTGGGCGCAACACTGGCCGGTACGATCGCGCGACGCAAGATCGAGCTGTCGCCCAACACGATCGAGCTCACCTTTCTCGGCAGCGCGGGACAAAGCTTCGGCGCGTTTGCCGTGACGGGGCTGCGGCTGGATCTGATCGGCGATGCCAACGATTATGTCGGCAAGGGACTTGGCGGCGGAGAGCTGATCGTCAGGCCACCCGAGAACGCGCGCTACATCGCCGCCGACAGCACGATCATTGGCAACACGGCGCTCTACGGCGCGACCGGCGGCTCGCTGTGGGCGGCAGGTCAGGCGGGCGAGCGCTTTGCGGTGCGCAACAGCGGCGCGATCGCCGTCGTCGAGGGCTTGGGCGATCACGGCTGCGAGTACATGACCGGCGGGCTGGTGGTGGTGCTGGGCACGACCGGGCGCAACTTCGGCGCGGGCATGACCGGTGGTCGGGCCTATGTGCTGGATCTGGCCGGCGACTTCCCGCGAAAATTCAATCCCGAGCTGGCGCGGATCGAGCGGCTGGCCGAGGGCTGGCAGCTGGATGAGCTGCGCTTCTTGATCGCGGAGCATGTGGCGCGCACCGACTCGGCGCGTGGCCAGGAAGTGCTGGACAACTGGCGCGAGTGGCGCGATCGCTTCTGGCATGTGGTGCCGAACGCCGTCACGCCAACGCCGGCGATCGAAGCGTTACGTCAAGCCACTACGCCGGTGCCGCTAAGCGTTTAATTTCAGCCCTACCCGCAACAACTAGCGGCGATGCGTCATGGCCGCATCGCCGCTGGCTTTGCCGAAGTTCAGGATAACCGCATCTTCCGGGCATAAGACTGGCCATACAGCGCCTGCACATCTGCCGATCGCGGGCGGCGCTGGCCGCGCAGCTTTTGCCGAATGCGCCTACGATCGAACACGCGCAATCGCTCAAGAAACAGATGGCGCTCGACTTCCAGCGCGGCCAGTGCTGCCGCAAGCTGCTGCTCGGACGGCGCTCGATCGCCCTCCAACGTAAAGCGATCGATGAACGTGGCGCGCACGTGAGTAAACGATTGCTCGGTGAGCCAGCAATAGCTTGAGATGCAGGAGTAGAACGCAGCGCGACGTGTGAAGATCGTTAGCTGCGGATTGCGGGATTTGCGCGCATACCAATGAAACGACATACGGAGCGTTACCGCATCACGCCTGCTGCGCCGCTAGCCAGTTTTGGATCGACGGCGCGTGCTGGCCATAGTGATCGTAGACGTTGCCGCGCAGAATATGCCACACCACAACTGGCTCGGGCACGCCTGGAAACTCCTGCGGATCGATCAAGAACGACTCCGTGTGCGCCTCAAGCCCAGTCAGCAACTCTTGATACGTGTTCTGCGCATCGGCCAGCACATCCTCAACCGAGCGGTGCCGGTTCTGCTGATACACACGACCGTTGGCCTCGTCGAAGTCCAGACGATCGTCAGGCGATGGAACGTAGACCTCGCCGCGCAGGTTCTCGTGCAGGCGATCGGCCAGCCAGCGCTCGTGGTGCGTGAGATGCGCAATAATGTCTTTTACCGACCAATCGCCGGCCACGCCAGGCTCGGCCATGCGCTCAACTGGAACTTGGGACAGCAGCGCCTCCCACTCGGCCCGTTTCGCGCGTAGGGTTTCCAGCAGCCTGGCCTTGGTCATGCGATCATCCATGCGAAGCGCCTCCTCATAGCCGATATGATCTCAGAAAAGCTTTGAAGTTGCCGAGGTGCGCAGCATCACTGCGGCGCTGCCGAAGAACGGCACAAACAGCACGAGCGCCGTCCAGAGCAGATACTGGGCTTCGGAAAGCACCAGCCGCCGCAGTCGCAGCAGTCCAAGCGCCGTGAAGATGACCCAGCTAATCACCAGGATGAGGTTCAGTAGAAAGAAAACGAAGGCCGTCGCATCAATACCTTGAGCGTCCATACGATGATTCTCGCGTCCAGTCTAGGGGAATAGTTGATGATTA
>JAFAYS010000374.1 GCA_019240175.1 Chloroflexota bacterium
GCTGTGCTAAAGCTCGCACGGAGATCTTTAGCAAGCAAACTATGATACTGTGGCTAGATAACTGTTTCGATCATCGTAGATCGTGTAGCTTCTACGCCTATAAAAATAAGGGAGCAAAAATATTCGATTTCACATGACTAGCATTTCGTTATATTTGATGTGTTTTAGTATCTCAAAGCTTACAATATATTTATATACTCTGTGTTAACGGTTGCTTAAGCTCAGGTAATGATTCTTTTACAAGCAATTCTGTTATCGCAATAGTGTTTATCTAATATGATAATCATGATACCCGAATAATTTAAATTAGGCAAATAAGAATTTACTTATATGCGCCCAACACACAGCAGCGCGGCCTATTTCTACGCCGCGCTGCTGCCGAGAGCTGCCGGATTAAGCAGCGACTCCTGAAGCTTATGTTGGCGGATACTTCGCGGCAAGTTTGCGGATCGTGGTGGCGTTGCGCACGGTGACCGGCGGCAGGCTGACGGTCTTGCCGACGAGCGCCCAATCGACCAACGATTCCGTCGTCTTGGCGCGACACAGCCAGTAGATCTCGCGGTCATGCACATGAAAAGCATCAAGCGGTGTTTCAAAAGCAGCGAGCTGCTGGTGCAGATCATCAGGTGGTGTTTGTGCCAGCAGCATGATCGATACGGTGTAGACGTCGACGTCGCTCGTATGCTGTGCGAACGGCTCGTAGGCGGCGATGGCTGCCACCTCAGCGCGTGAGCGGAGAAAGGTAGCTACCGTGTAGCCAAGCGCCTGCTGAAGCTGCTGCTCGATCTGAGCTTGTAGGCGGGCGGTATCGGCATCTGCCGCCTCAAAGATCACATTTCCACTCGCGATAAAGGTGGCAACATTTGTAAAGCCAAGCTCCTCGAACTGTGCGCGCAGATCCGTCATTTTGACGCGATGCCCACCAACATTAATCCCGCGCAGAAACGCAATATACTGCTGCATTGCATACACCTTTATGATCTTGTGAATAGGCGAGCAGAGTGTAGCACATGCTCCCGCCGGCGAGCGACTGACTCCGAAGAGTAGCTTAATTATTCCCAGCTATGATCATATCTCGATTGACAATATTTTTACAAGTCAGTATAATTTCGCTTAGCTCAACCTATAGAAATGTAGTACTATGTCGATGCGTAAGATCCAGGCATACACGTAATGCTCGGGCTGGCAGCTTCCGCGCTGTCTCGGCGAACGTGCGGCCTGTGCGCAGTGTCTGGCTTACACAAACTCACGTCCTTGCACCCTCCTTCTCTGCTTACTTCTCAACAATCAATGATGAGCCGCTGTGCCCCTGCGTCTGCGATCCAAAGGCTGCGGCTAGTTTCAATCGGCGGAATGCTTGACTGAAAGGAGCTTCGCTTGTTGGTCGTCGGTAGTGCGGTCACATGTGGCTGCTGTCCCGACGAACGAAACGACTGCGGCAGATCCCCGGAGAACCAAGAACCTAGAACTTAGACGCCCAGAGTTTTTGTTCTTTGTCCTCTGTTCTTAGGTGCCATGCCGCTGCCCGCCCTGGTTGATCATTCACTCCCCTAACCGAAGGATCAGTTCATGTCAACGAACGATTCCCACCACGATCTCGACGCTGTGTCCAGTTCAGACGCGCAGCCCTCACGCCAGCGCCGCCTTCGCACTCAGCGTGCGCGCCTGTGGATGCTAGCGCTGACTGTCGCCTTAGTTGTTGCGCCGTATGCCAGCGCGTTTGCGGCACAGGGCGGCAACCGGAATCAGCCTGTGGATAACTTTCAGGGTGAGGCTCACGGGCACAAAGATCGCGATGCGCGGCGCGGTGCCAAAAAGCCAACCGCGCAGCAGGAGGCGCTGGTCGCTAGCGTCGGTGGGCGGGTGCGCTGGAATGAGTTCGGCACGCCGGCAGCGCTGAGCGTCGAGACCGGCGCGCTGGCCAGCGGCCTGTCGAGCGATCCTGTCGCGGCGGCGCGTGAGTATGTGCGCCAGAATCGCGCGCTCTTCAATCTTTCTGAGCAGGACGTCGCCAATCTTGAGCTGATCAACAACGCCGCGATCGGTGGCGGCAACGCCGTGCTGTTTCAGCAGCGCTTCGGCAACCTGCCGACCGCTCACGACGGCATGATCACTGTCGGCGTGGTCAACGGCCAGGTCACCTTTGTCTCGTCGTCGATCGCCGGGAGTGCGGGCGCGCCGCCGACAGCCACGATCGCGGCCAAGGACGCGCTGATCACCACCGCCGCTGACGCTGGCCACGCGATCACCGCCGATCAGATCACCGAGATCGCGGCGGAGAAAGGCTACCAGCGCTTCACGATCGACGGCTTTACGCATCCAGCCTACCTGCGTCTGGCCGCGCTGCCCACGCCGCAGGATGGCGTGCGCTCGGTCTGGGATGTGACGCTGATCGATAACGAGGCCGCCGAGCCGCTGGCGATCACAACCTATGTCGACGCCCAGACCGGCGTGGCGCTGGTCAGCGAAGATCTGGTCGATTATCTCGAAGACGATCCGCGCTGGGCCGTCTTCCCGACCACGCCACCGCTGAGCTATGCTACGGAGGATACACGCGAGCTGTGGTGCGCCTCGGTAGTCGTCGACTGCGACCGTGAGCTGAGCACGGCTAATCCCGCGCCGTTCGCCTGGGATGTCGATCCCCTCACCGGCCAGCCGACCTACACCACGCTGGGCAACAACGCGCGCAGCTTCGAAAAATGGAATCAGAATGGTGGCATCGGGACTGTTCCCGCCACTCCGCGTCCCGATCGCGAGTACATCTATGCCTGGACCAACCAGTGGCAGGTGGCCAAGTGCGATCCTGCGGTCTTCACCTCGCCCACGCGCAACGACATTGACGCGGCGCTGGCCAATCTCTTCGCATCGCATAACCAGATGCACGACTGGTCGTATCATCTGGGCTTTACCGAGCAGAACTACAACGCGCAGGTCGACAATTTTGGTCGCGGCGGCCTGGGCAACGATCCCGAGCTCGGCAACGCGCAGGCCGGCGGTATCGTCGGTGGGCCGCCCAGCTTCACCTCACGCAACAACGCCAACCAGTCTACGCCGCGCGACGGCCTGCCGCCCTCGACCAATATGTATCTGTGGCAGCCCAACCCGGCGATCTTCTACGGCTCCTGTGTGGACGGCGACTACGATATGAGCGTGATCGGCCACGAGTACACGCACGCGATCAGCAATCGTATGGTTGCCGGGCCGAACTCCGGCCTGAGCGGCGATCAGGCGGGCGCGATGGGCGAGAGCTGGTCGGATCTGGTGGCTGTCGAGCAGCTGAACGAGTATGGCATTGCTCCCGCCGGTCCTGACGCGAACCCGTGGGCCGTCGGCTCGTATGTGACCAACGATAAGCAGGCCGGCATCCGCAACTACGGCATGAACAACAGCCCGCTGAATTACAGCAACATCGCCTA
>JAFAYS010000416.1 GCA_019240175.1 Chloroflexota bacterium
AGCAGCGGCGTGAGGAAGGTGACGAGCGCATGGTGCAACCCGGAGGCAAGGGAGTCATCCGCTTGCACAGCCGCAGGGACAGTGTCATAATCCGGAATCATACGAGACCTCCAGATGCGAATGGGCGTGGTAACCACATTCTACATCCGGAGGTCTCGTGTGTTTGTCATTCCTTAAGTTCGGGATGACTCATGTTTGTGTTGGTTGCTGCCGTCAGCCTGGACGGTGTGGAGAATGGGGCTTTACCTCAGCTCAAAGGTGATCTGGACCTGCGCGTTGATCGTCTGCTCGCCCGACTGCACGGGAACCGAGCCCGCTGCGTCGGCGGCCAGCTCTGCGCGGGCCATTGGGTAGACCGGGGGCGGCGTCGCGCCGATGTTCTCGGTAATGCTCAGCACCTGGCCGAGCGCAGAGTTCGAGGTCTTCGCCATCGCCTCGGCGCGGGCACGGGCGTCGCGGATCGCAGCCTCACGTGCGGTCTGCTCCAGCTGGCTCGGCTGGTCGATCATGAACGAGATGCCCAGCACGCTGTTGGCTCCGGCGTCGACGACTTTATCCAGCAGCTCGCCGGTCTGGCTGATGTTGCGGATCGTGACGGTGACGGTGTTGCTGACCTGATAGCCCAGCACGTCGCGGCCTTTGTCGTCGTAGCGCGGATAGATGTTGATGTTGCTGGTCTGAATGTCTTTGTCGGCAACACCCAGCTCTTTGAGCTTGGCGATCATCGCCTGCATCTGTGTGTTGTTGTCGGTGAGCGCCTGGCGGGCAGTCTCGGCTTCGCTCTGGACGCCCAGCTGAACGCTGGCGGTGTCGGGCGCTGCTTTGGCGTCGCCCTTGCCCACGACGGTGATCTGGCGTACGGGTGAGCTGTCGGTGGCCGCGACGATCGTTGGCGGACGGCTCCACACCGCGATCAAAGCACCGACGGCGACGGCCAAGGTTGCCAGCCCAAACGCGCCGGCCAAAGTCGAGAAACGCATATTCATAGTTGCCTCCGTTATGATTGGATGATAGTTGAACCGGTTCTACAGCCTAAGACGGCAAGCACTGGCGTAAAGTTCCGCGATCGGCAGTGGTCTTCATCTTGCTAACTTCGCCATGCTGAACTTGTTTCCGCGCAGGCTGATTCCCTGAGGTTGCAGCGCTGCGTTTCGCATGGAGGCTAGCTATGTGTTTAACTCGCGGCGATTGCGAGAATGTATTTGATGATCATGGCGATCCGCGCAATATTACAATGGAGATGATCCAAAACGCGGCTAACGCAGCCAGCATCACAGTGCCCGAAGCTTTGGGGAATATCCAGCGTGGCGTAAGCGGCGCGCTGCGGGGCATGACTGATTGGACCGGCGATCAGCAGGGCGGCTCCTCGTTGGTGCTCGATAACTATGCCGAAAAATACGCGGAAGGGCCGCAGCTGAGCTCAGCGCCGCCGCCACCATCGCCGAGCGAGAAAAGCCCCGGCAGCTAGCGCGACGGAGCCAGGATCTCGACTTGTGGGGCGCGGTATCCTGGCTCACAAGCCGATCCGCGCTTCTCGTTTGCCTTTCCGCTCACCATAACCTATAATTACCCTGTCGCAGAGCGCAAAGAAGAGCAGCACGCCAGTGCGCGCTGTTGTCCTTTGCGCTTTGAGGTGTTTACAAAACGGCTTGTTGAGATACCAGTTTGAAATTCGGTAGCATCTACCACGATCTACAGCGGCGGGTATCATCTTCATATTTTGGTAGAGGAGCGTAAGTGCAGTTATGGATGCTCGCAATGTGCGCATAGGCGAAACCGGCCTGGAACAGTTGATTCAATGGCTGCGGCAAACAGGCAAGCCACAAAGCCTGGAAGCGTTGACCGAGCGCTATGTGGCGATTCTGCGTGAGCTGGTCCAGGTTGAGGAGGTGTCTTAATGGCGCTGCACCCAGGGGAGACTCGGCAGTTTGCTGGCAGCGCGGAAGAGCAGGCGCTGGCGCAGCGGATTTTTGAGGTGATGGCCGGGCAAGGATCGCTGAACGCGCGGGATGCGCTGATTCGCCAGTCGATCGATAATCTGGCGGCGTTTTTTGCTGAGCAAGATAAGTCTTCGCCCGAGCAGCTGCGGCCCCGGATCGAGGCGGCGATCGCAGCCAATCCAGAGGTCTTTGGTCGTGAGGAGCGCAACGAGACGGCGTTTGTCCTGACGTCGCGGCGCGGTGCCTCCACGGCGCGTCCCGCCGATCAACGCCACACCTTCGCCCAGCGCCTGTACGAGCCGATTCGCCCGCTGCCGGTTGAAGATATCAACAATATTGTCACGACGGTGCGCCCGCCGCTGACGACGGTCGAGCCGGTCCAGATCTCGAACTACTGGCGTGCGCTGGCCGGTCAGACGGTCGCGGATGAGCAACTGGTTGTGCCGCAGGTCGACGAGGCCGCCGAGACGCCAGCTGTGGCCGAGCCAGTGGAGCAGGTCGCCGCAGCGCCCGCCGAGCAAGCGCCGGTCGAAGCCGCGCCCACGCCTGTGGCTGCTCCAGCCAAGCGCCAGGCGATCCCGAATACCGCGATTGTGCTGAGCGACGGCGCGGTAGTCGATCTGAAAGAGTCGGTCGAGACGCTGATGGAGCAGTATGGTGAGGCGCTGAAGGCCGAGGTTGCCGCCGCGTTTGCCGAAGATCCGCTGCGCCGCGTGCTGAGCTTTGGTAGCACCTACTATGTGTCCGACGCGCTGCCCAACTTCGGCAAGAACGATCTGCGGCGTATTCGCGACTATATCGTGGAGCAGGGCGGGCCGGTGACGGATGTGGCTGTGCTGAGCGATGTGTATCGCGAGCGGCAGGGCACCAACTCGTTCGAGGTGTTCCGCTTTGGCCTGAACTACCGGCTGAGCCGCGAAAAAGACTTTGAGTTTGTGGGCACCGAGGGCCAGAATCTGTGGTCGGCCAAGGGCCTGCCCGCGATTGGCTCGAAGCGTGTCAAGGCCAGCGACCTGGGCCAGTTCTACGCCTACGAGGTCGACGGCTACGACGATACCGAGGCGGCGGGCGGCGCGGTCAGCCACTACCTGAGCATGTTTGAGTGGGAGTACGGCGTGCTGCCGCTGAATCAGGCTTTTGCCTCGATCACGCCGAAGCCGCTGCTGAACGAGCAGCGTACCGTCGCGCTGCGGATCGAAGCGCCGCAGCACTACTCGCTCTACAACGCCGAAGTGCGCTTCGCCACGCCGACGCGCGGCGGCTGGATCTGGGGCCTGGAAGATTTCTTCCACGAGTACCTGGTGCCCGGCACGCTGGTCACGCTGACGGCGACCGAAGATCCAACCAGCTTCACGATTGCGTATGAAGAGATCGGCGGCGTGGAAGAAAAGCTGCTGCACTTTGAGGAGAAGCGTAATCGCTTTGTCTTCATGCCCGTCACGTACTACGCGGCGGTCGACGAGGATCTGCTGCCCAGCCAGCGCCGCCACGGCAAGCTGCGCAACCTCAAGGCGCTGCCGATGAACGATCGCAAGAAGGCCGATCTGGTGATCGAGCATGTCTTCGAGACGGTCGGCGAGCAGCTTGGCTCGAAGGACGAGCCGATGTACTGGATTCAGTTCAACGATCTGAATCTGGCCGTCAACGTCCTGCGACCGATGTCGCGACCGTATCTTGAGCATCTGCTGGGCGAGAACTCGGCCTACTACGCCGACGAAGCGACGGTGGGCGCGTACTACTACAAGCCGGTGCCGGTGGCGGTTACCGCAGGTGAGGACGAAGACGAGGAAGATCTCGACGACGACGAATAGGGTTTTTTTGAGGGTCCAAAGGCCGGGCTGGCATGCCTTGGATCTTTGGACTCTTACACTTTAAAGCATATGACACAGATTGCAACAATTCTCGCACGGCTTGGCGATCCTAAGCACCAGTTGCAACACAAAGAGCTGCGCCAGCTCAACGATATTGGACGTGACGCCTGCGCTGATTTTCTGACGGCCTGGCGCACGATCGGCGATGACCGGCGGCGTGAGATTGCGACGGCGCTGGCCGCGCTGGCCGAGGAAAATGCCGAGTTCGATTTCCGCGATATTTTCAGCACGATCCTGACCGACCCCAATCCTGAGGTGCGGGCGGTTGCTGTGAGCGGGCTGTGGGAAGACGAGCGGCTGAGCACACTGCGGCTGCTGATTCCGATGCTGGCCGACGAGACCGACGACGATGTGCGGTCCGAGGTTGCGCTGGCGCTGGGCCGCTTCGCCTACATGGCGACGCTGGACGAGGTGCCGGAGAAGGAAGCTGCGGCGATCCGCGATGCGCTGTACAAATCCGCTTCAAATCTGGATCTTTCTGACGAGGCGCGTCGCCGCTCGATCGAGAGCCTGGGCTACTTTGCGGGCAATGACGTGACCTCGCTGATCGGGCAGGCCTACACCTCGGGGCGCCAGCCGCTCAAAGAAAGCGCGCTGGTCGCGATGGGCCATAACCTCGACGAGCGCTGGCTGCCGGTGCTGGACGCCGAGCTGCAAAGCTCTGTGCCGGCGCTACGCTACGAGGCCGCGCGGGCAACCGGCGAGTTTGGCACTGAGGCCGAGGCGATGATACCGCGTCTGCTGCCGCTGGCCGAGGGTGATGATACCGAGGTGGCGCTGGCGGCGATCTGGGCACTGGGTCAGATTGGCGGTGACGCGGCCAAGCGCGTGCTCAAGCGGCTCTCCAACAGCGACGATCCCGCGATCCAGGAAGCCGCCGACGAGGCGCTGGCCGAGATCGCGCTCGGCGACGAGTCGTTTGGCTTTCTCTAGGCCAGGGCAGTGTCGATGCTGAGCGAATCGCTGGCCGCCGCTCATGACTATGAGCATATCTACATAGCGCCGCATCTTGACGATGCGGTGCTATCGTGTGGCGGCAGGATCGCGCTCCAGATCGCGGCGGGACAATCGGCGCTGGTCGTGACGATCTGCGCGGGCAGTCCCGGAGCTGGAGCCGAGCTTTCGCCGTTTGCGCAATATTTGCACGATGCCTGGTCGCTCGGCGATGACCCGATCGCGCGACGGCGTGAGGAAGATCGGCGGGCGCTGGCGGTGCTCGGCTGCGATGGCCTGCATCTCGATCTGCTGGACGCGCCCTACCGCGTGGCGGCCTATGGCGAGCGTGACGCGGTCTTTGGTGTGGTTGCGGTGAACGATCCGCTGGCCGAAGCGCTGCTCGCAATCTTAGCTCAGCTGCGCACACAGCAGCCACACGCGCGCTTCTACGTGCCGCTGGGCGTCGGCTCACACATCGATCATCAACTAGTCTGCGCGGCGGGAATTGATCTCCACAATCAGGGCATGGATCTGGTCTGGTTTGAGGACGCGCCCTATGCGGCCAAGCAACCGGAGGCGGTGGCTACACGGCTGTCTGCGCTGCCCGATCGCTTTGTGCCTGAGACAATCGCGATCGATGCCGTGTTGGAGCGCAAGCTGGCGGCGATCCGCGAGTACGGCTCACAGCTCACCGAGCTGTTCGGCGCGGCGGCCATGGAGCAGGTGATGACCGACTACGCCGCAGCGATCGGCGATGGGCAACATATTGGCGAGCGCATCTGGCACCGCGAGCGCGCCAGGGCGTGACCTCCGCCTCATCAGCAGCGTGCCACTCGGTACGCACGAACGAGCGATAGGTTAATGATGGTAAAATCCCAGCTGGCGGCTGAGCCACGAAATCAGCTTGCCGTGATCGAACATACCGATGCCGCGACCTGGGACGCGCTGGTGGCGAATCATCCACACGGTCATATGCTGCAAAGCTGGGCCTGGGGCGAGCTGAAGCGACGCTTTGGCTGGCAGCCGCTGCGCGTCGCGGTCACCGACGGCACGTCGCTGGCGGCGGCCCAGCTGCTGATCCGCCCGCTGTATGGCTTGTCGGTAGCGTATGTGCCGCGCGGGCCGCTCTTTGCCACGGATGAGATCCTCAATCGTGCGCTGCTGCAAGCGCTACAGCGCATCGCGCGACGACGACGGGCAGCGTTTCTGCGGCTTGAGCCCAACGTGCTTGAGACGATCGAGACTGCTGATACGCTCAACTCCTGGCTGCAAGCGCAGCGCTTCGCGCCCGCCGACCCAATGCAGCCGCGCTCTTCGATCCATCTGGATCTGACGCCGGAGCCCGACAAGCTGTTTGCCTCGTTCACCAAAGGCCATCGCGCCGATGTGCGACGGGCTGAGCGTAACGGCGTTAGCGTGCGGATCGGCACGACCGAGGCCGATCTCGACATGTTCTACGCGATCATGCAGGCGACCGGCGAGCGCCAGGAGTTTGGGATTCATGCCCGCGCCTACTACGCAACGGCTCGCCAGCTGTTCGACGATGCGGCGCGGCTCTTGATCGCGGAGCAGGACGGCAGCGCGATCGCGGCGTTTCTGGTCTTTGCCTGGGGCCGCGAGGCGACCTACATGTACAGCGGCTCGACGGAGGCCGGGCTGAAACAGGGGGCCAACCACCTGTTACAATGGCATGCGATCCAGTGGGCGCGCGAACGTGGGTGCGCGCTGTATGATCTGTGGGGCATTCCCGATGCCTTCGGCCAGATGGCTCATGCAGCCGGGGCTGAGCTGGATCAACTGGAACAAGCGGCCAAACAACATCCGCTGTACGGCGTGTACCGCTTCAAAAAAGGTTGGGGCGGTCAGGTCGTACGCTACGTACCCGCGTATGACCGTGTATATCTCGCGCCGCTTTATTGGCTATGGCAGCACCGGCGCGGTGGAGGCGAATGATGCAGCCCGAACCTCTTCCAAATCTGCAGTTGGTTGCGCTTGAGCGCTGCGTTCTGCATGAGTCGATCGATCCTACACGGGTCTCGCGGCTGATGAATAATCTTGCACGCGAAGACGTGCTCCGTAATCCGCCGATCGTGGCGCGCTATGCCCGCAGCGATCGTTTGATGGTGCTCGACGGCGCAACCCGAACAACCGCGCTTCAAGAGCTGGGCTTCGAGGCGCTGCCGGTGCAGATCGTCAACTATGTCGATTCGCGGATCGAGCTGCACACCTGGGCGCATCTGCTGCACAGCGCGAACGCGCACTCGCTGCTGCGCGCGCTGCGGGCGATCGATGGGCTGAATATCTATGCGATCGATGCGCAGACCGCCGAGCGCAATATTCGCGAGCGAACGCTGCTGTGCGCGCTGGTTACCTCCGATGCTGAGGCCTGGGCGATCGAAGGCGGCAGCTCGCTGGCCGAAGAGGCGCATTTGTTGGAGATGGTTTTTCGCTGCTATGCCCAGCGTGCGACGGTCCAACGTATGCCGCAGGACGAGCATCTGACACCCGCCAGCCTGCCCTCAGGCACGATCGGCGTGATCTTCCGGCACTACACCAAGCTCCATCTGCTAGAGCTGACCAACGCCGGCGGTATTTTGCCCGCCGGGATTACCCGCCATATTATTCCTGGCCGTGTG
>JAFAYS010000420.1 GCA_019240175.1 Chloroflexota bacterium
AGTGATCACGGGAATCATCGCGCACCTGCCCTACGAGGAGTCAGCGGTGATCGAGTCGATCGAGCAGCACCAGCTGCTGGGCTTTCTCACAACCGGCGTGTTTATCGCGCTGACGGCCTGGCGCTGGCGCTCTCGACGGACCAGCGGCGAGACCGGCGTCTCGTGGATCTATCTCACCGTGGGCGTGCTTGGGCTGATCGTCCTGACGATCACGGGCATGACCGGCGGCAACCTGGTTTATAATCTTGGTGTCGGCGTAAAGGAGATCGTGCGCTAGGCGCTTGTGCCGGTCGCGCTGTCTCCATCGGAACGGATGCTCAACGATGAAGCCGCTCCTCTGATGTAATCTTTGCTCCCCCAGTAAGGAACGACTTTTTTTATGACCAATCTTCAAAAGATCGTCGCCGTGGGCATCGTCGCCGTCATCGCGGTCCTGGGTCTGATCGGCTACAACGTCTTCCGCGCACCCGCTGCGGCCACTGGACCGATCACGGCTATTCCACTGGCAGAAGGCAACGCCTCGGCTGCGCCATCGCCCAGCGCCAGCGCATCGGCTGCGCCGTCGCCCAGCGCCTCGACCGCGCCTGCTACAGAAACCGCCAGCGCCTCACCGACCACTGAGAGCGCCGCAGAGCCGTCAGCCTCAGCTGCTGCCGAGTCGCAGGAGATCGTCGCGCAGATCGTGCCGGAAGAGTCCGAGGTGCGCTTTATCATCGACGAGGTGCTGAACAACGCGCCCAAGACGGTTGTCGGCACGACGAACCAGGTGGCGGGCGAGATCGCCGTCGATCCCAACGACCCGACCAAGAGCCGCATCGGCACGATCCAGGTCAACGCGCGCACCTTCGTCACCGACAGCGAGTTCCGCAACCGCGCGATCCAGAACCGTATTCTGAACACGGGCGATTACGAGTTCATCACCTTCACGCCTAAGCAGCTCGAAGGGCTGCCCGCGCAGGGAGCGCCCGGCCAGTCGTACACCTTCAAAGTCATCGGCGATCTCACGATCCGCGATACGACCAAAGAGGTAACCTTTGACGTGACGGCCACGCCGGCCTCGAATGCGCGGCTGGAAGGTACAGCCACCTCGACGATCCGCTACGCCGACTTTGGCCTGGCCATTCCGCAGGTACAGCAGGTCGCCAGCGTCGACGAAAATGTCCGGCTGGAGATCGATTTCGTGGCGGTGCCGAAATCATCCTAGCTTGCCAGCGCTGAGCAGCATAGCGCCTGCTGCCGACAGAACACAACTCCTACACAGACGAGGGGCCGACATACTGGCCCCTCGTGTTTATGTCTCGCCCAAATCCTCCAATATAACACCACGTAACTCCTCATCCGTCTCATGTTGCAGATGCTCACGAAGAATCGTTTGCTTCTCAGGCGTATCGTACGGCCAGAGCGCTGTCGCGGCTGCCCAGCGCAAATCAGGATCTTCTTCTTCAAGCATCCGTGCCAGCGGCTCAACCAGACTTTCATGCGAAAAGTACTCCGCAACCTGGGCATTCCAATAGCGCACACTATGACTTGGGCTGCATAAGGTACGCTGGAGGATCGGAACAACCAGATCCGGCGGATACATGCGGATGGTGTCTTCGACCAGCTGGTAGACGCCAAAGCCACTGCCATCGCCAAAGGCATTGAGCAGCAGTTCCAGGCAGCGCGGATCGATGTGTTCCTCGAAGAACTGGCGGACCTCTTCAAAGGTTTTGATCCGATCGTCAAGCTGATCATCGGGCGGCAGCGGCTGGTTTTCACGTAAGAACTGTAGAGCTTCCTCGGTATTCATACGCCTCCTCAATTCGATCGTTCCTGCTGCGACTCGTATTTTGCCGAGTCGTAGTTATATTTTAAAAGTAAAAATCTGAATAAGATTGTGAAAATTGGACGTATCGGCCTCAGAGATCTACAATAGCTTAGCGGCTTCCCGAGGTAGGAAGCAAATCGCAGTAAGACAATGTTGTCGGCGTTGCGACGTTTCGTTCTGGTGCAGCGTTGGGCCAGAGATGGGACCGATTCCTCAGATTTCATGCTCCCCAATGCCCAGCCCTGCCCCAGCGCCGTCCAACGCTCACGAAGGAGGCCACTTTGACGAACCAGGAAACGATTTCGATTCTAGATATTCCTGAGTATGTCCAGCACGATCGGCTGCGCAGTTGGGTTGCCGAGATGGTTGAGCTGTGCAAGCCGGATCAGGTCGTCTGGTGCGACGGTTCGCAGGAAGAGTACGATCGGCTGTGCGCGCAGATGGTCGAGGCCGGCACGCTGCTTCCCTTGAATCCCGAGAAGCGACCCAACAGCTTTCTCGCGCGCTCCGATCCGGGCGATGTGGCGCGCGTGGAAGATCGCACGTTTATTTGCAGCGTCAGCAAAACCGACGCCGGCCCGACCAACAACTGGGTCGCGCCCAAGGAGATGCACGAGACGCTGGATCGGCTCTTCGACGGCTGTATGCGCGGGCGCACAATGTATGTCGTACCGTTCAGCATGGGGCCGCTGGGCTCACCAATCGCGCACATCGGCGTGGAGTTGAGTGACTCGCCCTACGTTGTCGTGAACATGCGTATCATGACGCGCATGGGCCGCGCCGTCTACGATGTGCTGGGCAGCGACGGCGAGTTCATCCCGTGTCTGCACTCGGTGGGCATGCCGTTGGCTCCGGGCCAGGCCGACGTACCGTGGCCGTGCAACAAAGAGCAAAAATACATCGTGCATTTCCCCGAGGAGCGATCGATCTGGTCGTACGGCAGCGGCTACGGCGGCAACGCGCTGCTGGGCAAGAAATGCTTTGCGCTGCGCATTGCTTCGGTGATGGCGCGCGACGAGGGCTGGCTGGCCGAGCACATGCTGATCCTCGGCGTGGAGTCGCCGCAGGGCGAAAAAACCTACGTCGCGGCGGCCTTTCCCAGCGCCTGCGGCAAGACCAACTTTGCGATGGTGATTCCGCCCGAGTCGTTTGACGGCTGGAAGATCACCACCGTCGGCGACGACATCGCCTGGATGCAGCCCGGCCCCGATGGCCGCCTCTACGCGATCAACCCGGAGGCCGGCTACTTCGGCGTCGCGCCCGGAACGAACCACAAATCGAACCCGAACGCGATGGCGACGATCGCGC
>JAFAYS010000634.1 GCA_019240175.1 Chloroflexota bacterium
CCACCAGCGCGAGGCCCAGGCGTGCGTTGCCTTGAGATTCGAGTGATACCACCACATCTGCCACTGCAGCTCGCGCCAGTCGGCCAGCGTGTTGCCCATCATGAAGAATTGCACGTAGCTGCCGATATAGATCGCGAACGGCACGATCAGCCACGCGCCGATCAGCGTGCCCAGCGCGCCAAGGATCGCTTTGGGCGAGCGCTCAGATCCAGGATCGACGATCGTCAGCTTGATCTCACGCAGCCCGGCAACCAAGCCCAGCAGGCCGATCGAGTAGGCCGATGACCACTTGGTGGCCGCCGCAAAGCCCAGCGCGATGCCGGTGAGCCACAAAAAGCGCCAGCGTCTGGTCGTGGTGTTGAGATAAAAGTAGAAGGCGATGTACGCCAGCATCAAAAAGCAGACCAGAAACACATCGTTCATGGCCGTGCGCGACTGCACAAACCACATGCCGTCGAAGAGCAGCAGCACCGTGCCGAAGAGCCCCACGAGCCGGTTGAAGAGCGTGCGGCCCAGCGCATACATGATCCCGATGCCCAGAGCACCGAAGATCGCGCTGGCAAAGCGCCAGCCAAAGGAGTTATTGCCAAAGATTTTGATGCCCAGCTCCATCGGCAGCTTGGCGAACGCCGGGTGCGACCACTCGTAGGCGACTTTCAGCGCCTTGTCTTCCTCCGGCACCGAGGTATCCCAGCGATACGCGTCGCCGTTGCCTGCGGCCAGCTCAGCCGCCGTGTAGGCGTGGTATACCTCGTCGTAGATATAGCGGCTCGGCACGTCCAGACGCCAGAAATAGAGCGCCAGCGCGCACACTATCGCCAGAGCCAGCACGTAGGTATCGAGCCTGGTCCAGGATTCCGCGCGGGCTTCCAAGAGCGTGGCAACGCCCGACGTCCGAAGATCTACGGCAGCGGCTGGCTGATCCGAGCCGCTGCTCGTCTGCGCGCTTTGTGTGGACATGCAGGTATGTTCCTTTTGGGCAGTTTCAAAGAAGCGTAATCGGCAGGGAGTCTAACACTCGGCCTTGATCATTGTCAATCAAAATTATGGCTTATGTAAATTTGATTCATAGCTCAGGCGTACAATAAAACAGGCCCTGTCCTCAGACAGAGCCTGCGATGCATATGCGATCGATCTAGATGCCGGTCCCGCCGACCTCGCGGCTTTCGCCATGCGCGCCCAGCGTCTCATCGACTGCGGCATCGCGCTCCTGCACCTGCTCGGATTGCACGCCGGCCCAGCTATCCAGGCTGCGGCCTTCAGGGCTCGGTGACATCAGCGTCTTGGGCTGCGTGATCTGATCCTCAGGCCCGACCAGCGACTCGCTCTGCTTCTCGATCGACGAGCCCTGGCGATGCGTGCCGTAGCCGTACTCGTGGGCCAGCACGCCGCCGAGATAGCCCGACAGGCCCAGCACCGCAACCATCGCGCCGCTTGCGATCAGATTCGATTGATCCGGCTCGTAGTTGCGGCGATCCCGGCGCGTCCACCAGTTGTAGAGCGACAGCACCAGCGCGACATCATTCGCCACCGCATGCGCGGTAGCAACTTTCCAGGCCGGGTGATCCTGCGGAATATCCAGCCACTCCGCCGCCCCGGTGAGCGCGGTCGGCACCGCCGAGACCACGCCAAACAGGTTAAGATAGTAGCCGGCCTCGCTCAGCTTGCGCCATTTGCGCTGGCGCGACATTAGATCGAAGATTACACTGGCTTCCCAAAAGCCCAACGGGACATGATTAATCGCGACGTGGATTGGGTGCGACATCATGCCCTTGCCTTGCAGCAGATTTTTGACTGTATTCAACGAAGACGGTAATCGAATCATTCTGCGCCCTCCATTCCACGTTGTAGCACTGCCAGTGATGTAGCAAAAAATACGCCACAGGAATCGTAGATAGCGCAGCCCGGCCACGCAAAAAGATCGCTCTTTTTACGTGGCCAGGCTTACTTGAAGCAATGCCTCTAAGCGGCGGTCTCGGTCGGCTCAATCGCGGGCGGCGTTGTGTCGCGAACCACACCAATCGTGCCCGATCGACGGACCGCTGCGGCCAGAAAGGCGCAAATATCGTCTAGCGCTGCCGTCGCCTCGGGGAAGAGCGGCGCGAGCGCTGGATAACAATGCACCATGCCCGGCCCCACATGCAACCTGACATCGACTCCGGCGGCGCGCGCCTTTTCCGCGAAACGCACCGAGTCGTCAAGCATCGACTCGTCTTCGCCGACATAGATCAGTAGCGGCGGCAGACCGGCCAGCTCGCCATACAAGGGCGAGATCAGCGGATCGCTAAGATCGTGGCCGCCGGCGTAGTAGGTGCTGTAGACCAGCCACGAGCCTTCGGGTGCCAGCGGATCTTTGCGGCTGTACGAGCTGCCGGTGCATTTGAGGTCCGTCCACGGCGAGAGCACAGCCGCCGCTGCTGGCAGGGGCAGGCCGTTGTCACACGCGGCAAGCAGCGTCGCCAGGCACAAGCCGGCCCCAGCTGAGTCGCCCGCGAACACGATCTGCTCAGGTGCGAAGCCTTGCGCCAGCAGCCAGCGATAGGCCGTCAGCGAATCGTCAAGCGCGGCAGGGAAAGGATGCTCGGGAGCCAACCGGTAGTCGAAGAGCAAAGCGTCGATGTCGCTGCCCACGACGAACTTGGCGACGACCCCGCGATGCGATTGCGCCGAGCCCATGACGTAGCCGCCGCCATGAAAGTACAGCATCGCACGTTCACGCGTCGACATAGACGGTCGCAGCCACTCGGCGGCAAGGCCAGGGATCGACGCAGCGGCGACTTCAATGCCTGCCGGGACTTTGCCTAGTCTGGCGGCAGATCGTTCAGTCTTCTCCCGCAGTGCAGGAATCGAGGTGTTCCAATCGATGGTTTCGCGCTTCAGCTGCAACCGAAACCAATGCCGATGTTTCAAGAGAAAAAGCACAAGATAACTTCTCAAGCTGCGCATGACTGTAACCTTTTACATTAATCGTCGAGGTCTTGGCCGAATAGAGAATGTAGATCGTACACGCCGCAACCTCGGCCTACAACCGCACATCGTAGAAGGATGCCCAGACCTAAGTATGGCGTGCTGACAGACTTTTGCACAATCTTTGACGCTTCAGCGGCTCCATTTGACAAGCATCCACAGCCTAGCTATAATTGAGTGTGTACTCAATCATTTGAAAGATAACCATGGCCCGACCAAAGAGTGACGACAAGCGCAACGCAATTCTTGACTCGGCGATCGCCGTGTTTGCCAGGCAAGGTGTGTGGTCCACGCCCACATCGGCGATCTCGAAAGCGGCGGGAGTTGCCGAGGGTACGCTGTTTACGTACTTCGCCACCAAAGATGTATTGGTGAATGAGCTGTATCGCCGGCTGAAGCTTGAATTTGCCGACGTGCTGCTGGCGGCGTTCCCCCGAACTGAGGATGTGCGCAGCATGTTTCAGCACATCTGGCAGCGCTACATCGCTTGGGGCGTGGCCAATCCCGAGAAGTTCAAAGTGATGGCACAGCTCAGCGTCTCGGATCAGATCACAGCTGAGAGCAAAGCTGTCGGCTACGCGCCGTTCACAGAACTTGAGCGGATCGCGAGCGCGAGCATTGAGCAGCAACAGATCGCCGATTATCCCGTCGAGTTCATCGCCGCGATGTTGGAGGGCCTCGCCGAAACCACAATGCAGTTTGTAGCCCGGCGTAACAGCGGCGATACGTACGATTATTGCGCGGCAGGCTTTGAGATTTTTTGGAAAGGCATCAGCAAAAGCTGATACTTTTTTTAACTTCCAATGATTGATTACTCAAGCAATTAACATCCAGGCGATCACGCATCGAAAGGAGCGACTCTCGTGGGCAACAAAAACATCGACATTCCGGATCAGACCGGCAAACTGGCGGTGGTGACCGGCGCAAACAGCGGCCTCGGCTTCGGCATCACGCGGCGATTGGCGCGCGCCGGCGCTGAAGTGATTCTAGCCGTGCGTAATCTCGACAAGGGTAATCAGGCCGTCAAGCAACTGCTGGCCGAAAACCCAGCCGCCAAGCTTTCGATCGAACAGCTCGATCTGTCGAGCTTGCAGTCGGTGCAGGACTTCGCGACACGCTTGCAGGCTGCGGGCCGGCCCATCAATCTGCTGATCAACAACGCCGGCATTATGGCCACGCCAACCCGCAATACCACCGCCGACGGCTTTGAACTTCAGTTCGGCACCAATCACCTGGGGCACTTCGCGCTGACGGCCAGGCTACTGCCGCTGCTTCAGCAAGCCGGCTGGGCGCGCGTAGTCACGATGAGCAGTATCATGAACCAGACCGGCAAAATCAACTTCGACGATTTGCAGCTCAAGCGCCGCTATTCGCCGTACATGGCTTACAGCCAGTCTAAGCTCGCGAATCTGCTGTTCGCCAGAGAGTTGCATCGTCGCAGCCAGGTGTACGGCTGGAAAATCCTCAGCAACGCGGCGCATCCCGGCGCGACGCACACCAACCTGCAAAGCACAGGACCGAATCTCGGCAGATCCAGCACCAGCCCCAGCTTCGCTCTACGGCTTAGCTACATGATCCCAGGCTTTTGGCAAGACATTGAGCAAGGCATCCTGCCTGCCCTCTTCGCCGCGACCAGCCCCAGCGCGATCGGTGGTGCCTACTACGGCCCCGACGGTTTTGCTGAGCTGACGGGACTGCCGAAAACTGCCCGGATTCCACGCCGCGCCAAAGACGATGCCACCGCCCAGAAGCTCTGGCAAATCTCCGAGCAGCTCACAGGAACGCGCTTTCCCACGGACAGCACGCCCGCCCACGCAACGCCGTCGACGATCGGCGCTTGATGCGCATCGCCAACAACATGGCACAGCGCTTGCCACTCGATTATGTTCGGAGTA
>JAFAYS010000761.1 GCA_019240175.1 Chloroflexota bacterium
GGGCGAGTCGCTCTGGCGTCGCGCTGCCGAGCAAGACGCGCCGATGACGCTTGCCCGCTCGCTCTTCGATATTTTGCCGCCGATTCGTCTGGAAGAGCCCATTCTGCCCGAGTTCGATGAGGCCGAGTGGCGCGCCAAAGAAGCACGGCGCAGCGCGGAGCAGCCGGTTCAGACAGCAGCGCCTGCCTTTGCCGCCACCAGCGAAGACGATTTCTTCGCCGATTCCTGGCTTTCCTCGGCGGGCAACAGCTCGACGCCGGCATCCAACACGCGCATCTACGACGACTTGAGCGCGGTGACTGCCGCCGGAGCCGCCGCTAGCAGCGCCGATGACGACGACGATGATCTGTTGGCCAGCCTGCTGGGCTTTGGTGGTTCCGAGCCAGCCGCAGCGCCTGCCACGCCCGCCAACGATCGCGATCAGATCCAGCCCTTCGGCTTCGATTGGGACGATGATACGCCTGCCACGCCACAGCCGCGCGAGTCGCTGCCGTCATCGCTGGGTGATATTGGCGTCCACGACACCGAGCTGCCGCGCGGAAACAACGCCGACGTCGGCGGCGTCCAGCCGTTCTCGTTCGACGATTGGGGCCTCGACGAGGAACTCGGCTCGGCCAAGACTTCAACGCCTGCTGCTTCGGCATCGACAGATGCTGATCTCGATTTTCCCGACATCTCGGCCTTCTCGCTCGACGACGATCCCGCCGATAAGAGCACCAATGTTCAGCCGTTTAGCCTCGAAGCCGAGAATACCGGTGGCGTCCAGCCGTTTTCGCTAGATGAAGATCTTGGCGATTTCGGCGGCGTCGCGCCGTTCTCGTTTGAGGATGAAGCCCGTACGCCGAGCACCGGCAACGCGCCCGCACCTTCAGAGTCTGGCCTGGGCAGCGTGCAGCCCTTCTCGCTCGACGACTGGGGCCTCGACGATGCGGCTGGCGGCGGCAGTCTCAAGCCGCTTTCGACCGACGAGTTGACATCCTCCGGCGATCTGGACGATTTCGGCGCGTTCAAGCCCTTCTCGCTCGATGAGCTGTCGCTTGATACGCTGGAAGACGAGACCGGCGGCAGCCTGTCCGGCCCGCAGATTGGCAGCGACGACCAGGAGTCTGAGGAGCCGAGCGGCTTTAGCTGGCAGGAGCCATCCTGGCGCACCCAGAACACGCAAAGCCGGCAGCCCGAATCGTCGGAAGGCGACTCGATCTTCGCCAAGCTGATGCGTAATCGCCCAGCCGAGCCAGCCGAGCCTGAGTCGCCGCAGCCAGCACAGGCCAGCGCGCAAAACAACGCGGATGACGATCTGAACTTCTTCTCGATCGACGACGAGCCACTGCGGCTGGACGAAGCCGACGATCAGGAGGGTTGGTTTGCTGATCAGCCGCCGAGCGCCGCCGAGCTAGTAGAGCCATTCCAGGGCTTCTCGACCGGCGAGCCCGCGCCTACAACCGAGCAGCCAGCGGAGCCCACTGCGCAGCACGTCCAGGAAGTGCCGACCGAGGCAAGTAACTTCTTCTCGCTCGACGATCTGGAGGCCGACCAGGGCTTCTCCTGGGAGACCAGCCCTGCTACGCAGCAGCCCGACCAGACAGCGCCAGCCGAGCCGGGAGGCTTCTTCTCACTGGACGATCTGGAAGCTGAGCAAGGCTTCTCGTGGGAGACCGGCGCGGCCAATCAGCCAGCCGAAACCCCAGCCGAGCAAGAGGCTCAGCCCTTCTCGCTGAGTGACCTTGGTCTGAGCGATGACGAGCTGGACGCGCTGAATATTCCAGCGGAAACGTCGCCGGCATCTGACGCCGACCAGGAGGCGGATGCGCTGCCCTTCTCGCTGAGCGACCTTGGTCTCAGCGATGATGAGCTGGACGCGCTGAGCCTTGACACGAATACTACAGCCGAAGCATCGGCGCTGCCGACCTTGCCCGAGGATATGCGCTCCGATCTTGCTGAAACTTCGCAGCCCGTGGAGGCGACCGAAGCCGAGCCGGATATGACGCCATTCTCACTGTCCGATCTGGGATTGGATGAGGACGAGCTGTCGTTCTTCGAGCAGGCACAGGCTGAGCAAGCCGGCGAGAGCGAGACGAGCGCGCCCGTACAGCCGGTGGAAACTCCCGAAGGCGAGCCGGACATGACGCCGTTCTCGCTGAGCGACCTGGGCTTGGATGAGGACGAACTGTCGTTCTTCGAGCAGGCGCAGGCTGAGCAAACCAGCGGTGCAGATACCTCCGCACCGGTCGAGTCAGCCGAGACCACGGAGAGCGAGGCGGATATGACGCCGTTCTCGCTGGCCGATCTTGGGCTGAACGAGGACGAGCTGGCCTTCCTGGAACAGTCACAGGGCGGCCAGGAGCTTGACACCGCCTCGCAGCAGACGAGCGAAGATGTGGATCTGCTTTTTGCAGACTTCGATCTTCCCGCCGCCGAGGAGTCTCAGCCCGCAACGCCGACGAGCCCGTTCGCCGAGCAGGCGAATCAGCCGCTAGAAACGCCAGCCGAAACGAACATCTTCGGCGAGCCGCTGACTGCCGATGTGAACGAACAGACCTTCGATGCTGTTCCAGCCACACCAGGCGCAGAGGCTGAGCCGGATATGACGCCGTTCTCGCTGGCGGATCTGGGCTTGAATGACGATGAGCTGTCGTTCTTCGAGCAGGCGCAGGCTGAGCAAGCCGGCGAGACCGAGGCGAGCGCACCGGTGCAGCCAGCTACTCCCGAAGCTGAGCCGGATATGACGCCGTTCTCGCTATCCGACCTGGGCTTGGATGAGGACGAGTTGTCGTTCTTCGAGCAGGCGCAGGCTGAGCAGACTAGCGGCGCGGATACCCCCGCACCGGTGGAGTCAGCCGAGACCACCGAGAGCGAGCCGGACATGACGCCGTTCTCGTTGGCGGATCTAGGCTTGAATGACGACGAGCTGTCGTTCTTTGAGCAGGCGCAGGCTGAGCAGTCAGTGACAGAGCAGCCTGAGACCCAGGCTTCTGTCGAGAATGTCGGCCAGCCAGTAGAATCGTTCGAGTCGCCGTTCTCGCTGGCGGATCTGGAAAGTGACAGCCCGTTCGCTAGCCTGGATCAAGCGCCGGAGTCAGCCTCAGCTGCTGAGCAGCCGGCGAGCGTTTTCGACAACGCTGCACAGACTGACGACGAGCCGCTGCCGATGGAGCTTCCGGAAGGCGCGCAGCCTGTAGCCTCAGCCGCAGAAGCTGAAGCAGTTCAAGCGGCACCGGCACAACCGGTGACGAGCACACCGGCCTTTAGCGCGGGTGGCGGCGATCTGTCGTCGTTCCACTCGATGCTGGAAGCCGATCCCGAGAATGACGCAATGCGGCTCGCCGTAGCCCGGATGAGCCAGCAAACCAATGATATTGGCCAGGCAGTCGAGCAGTATAAACAATTGATCAAGCGTGGCAGCTTGCTGGACGAGGTTGTCGTCGATCTTCAGGACTCGATCGCCGACGCCGACGATCCGCAAATGCTACGTCGTCTCCACCGGCTGCTGGGCGATGCATACATGAAGCAGAACCGCTTCCGCGAAGCAATGGACGAGTATAGCTGGACTCTCGCGCGTAGTAGGTAGCTTGGCCCAACGTAGAGGGATAATCAGCAATATGCGCAAGATTGTAGAGGACTTAATCCGGGTTGATGGTGTGATCGGCAGCTTGCTGGTCGGCAAAGATGGCCTCGTCGTTGCCAGCACGCTGCTCGATCCCGAAGATGCGGAAGTACTTGGCGCGATGTCTGCCGCCGTCTATGGCGAGATCGACAAATCGACCAAGCGGATCGGTGTTGGCACGCTCGTCGATGCGATCATCGACGCGCAAGAAGGCTCGATCCTGTTGCTCGAAGCCAAAGATCTGATCCTGGTTGTGATTACACAGCGGATGGTCAATCTGGGCTTGATCAAGATGGAGATGCGACGCGCTGCGCGTCGTATCAGTGAGGCCGTGCCAATCTAACGGCTTGTCCAAATTGGCATAATCAAGTAAGATACGCAGGACATGTGAGGACCGCTTTATGCGGTCCTTCACTATGTTTTGTGGTGTTTGTTCGGTTTTTAGCGATATATGTTAGGGAGGAACTGTATGGAGCGATCGCTCGTTATTCTCAAGCCAGACGCCGTGCAGCGCGGCCTGGTCGGCACGATTCTTACCCGTCTTGAGCAGCGCGGCCTGAAGATCGTCGGCCTGAAGCTGATGCAGATCGATGAGCAGTTGGCGCGCAAGCACTACGCCGAGCACGAGGGCAAAGGCTTTTTCAACGACCTGGTCAGCTATATCACCTCGGGCCCAGTGGTGGTGCTGGTCATCGCCGGCGACAACGTGATCGAGATGATCCGCAACACCGTCGGCGCGACGAATCCAGCCAAGGCGGCTCCCGGCACGATTCGCGCCGACTACGCCGTGTCGATTGGACGCAACCTGATTCACGCCTCGGACTCGCCCGCGAGCGGCGAGCGCGAGACCGCGAACTTCTTCCAGGACGCCGAGTTGCTGCAAAACTTCAACCGCACGGTCGATCCCTGGATCTTCGAATAAGCCCTGCTTACAAGCCAGCAAAAAGCACTCGGTATATCGCCGAGTGCTTTTTTATTTACCGATTTAGTTGTGCGCTACGGCCTTCTCACGAACTTTCGCTCATCCAGATCTACCTCACGTCGTAGCGAGACTTCGACATTGAGCGTTGCTGGGGTAGCTTGAACCTGGTCCGGCGGCTCGATCTGCGTGACAGGCTCGAGCGTCGCGGCGACTGGTGGCGCAGCAGTGCTGGTCTTTGGTTGTAGCTTCACGATGCTCTTGGCATTCGATGTAGTAGCTTTGGCTAACTGTGATGTCGAGCGGTTTGCCTGGAGCTTGCTTGAGCTTTCTCCATCCGTCGTATTCGCAGGGCGCTCGGACGCTTGCTGCTGATCCGGCTCGACAACACTGGTCGGCTCAGCCGTTGCTTCTTGAGTTGGCGCGGCGGTCGGCTCAGCCGTCGGTGTGACAGTTGGCTCAGCCGTCGGTGCTTGCGTCGGAGCGGTTGTTGGCTCAGCCGTCGGTGCTTGCGTCGGGACAGCGGTTGGCTCAGCCGTGCCATCAATTGGCCGTGGCGTTGGCTCGTCGGTCGGCTCGATCGTCGGATCAACCGTGGGCTGACCAGTTGGCTCAAGCGTCGCCGTCGGCTCACCGGTTGGTTGCTGCGTTGGCTCTCCGGTTGGCTGCACCGTGGGAACAACGATCGTCACCGTAATCTGCACCGTCGGGATCGGCACAACGATGGTCGGCTGTGCTGTGCTAGTTGCGCTAGGCGACGGCTCAGAGGTCGGCTCGGATGTTGGCACCGCTGTCGGTGTAGCCGTCTCGGTTGGGACCTCCGTCGGTACGGCAGTTGGCTCGGACGTTGGCTCCGTTGTCGGTACCGGTGTAGCTGTCTCAGTTGGCACAGCGGTTGGCTCGGACGTTGGCAGCGCTGTCGGTGTGGCCGTCTCCGTGGGCACGGCGGTTGGCTCCGATGTCGGCACTTCCGTCGGCACTGGTGTTGGTACCGCAGTCGGCTCGGGTGTCGGCACAGCCGTCGGCACCGGTGTTGGCACCGCAGTAGGTATCGCTGTTGGGATCGCCGTGGGCACCGGTGTTGGCACCGCAGTTGGGACCAGGGTTGGCTTAGGCGTTGGGATCGCTGTCGGCACTTCCGTCGGGATCGGTGAAGGTACCGCAGTTGGGATCGCCGTAGGCACCGGTGTCGGGATTGTTGTCGGCACGCGCGTTGGCACCGGCGTCGGAATCGCGACCGTAGGTGCTTGAGTTGCCGTAGCCGGCGGTGTGCTCGTCGGAGCTGGCGTCTGGCTCGGCCTGGACGCTCGTGTCGTCGGTTTGGCCGGTACCGGGATCTCAGGCTCGACCGTGGTTGGCTGTGGCGTGGGCACAGTTGTGCGCGCGACTGTCGCAGTGGGCGTTGGCCTGGTGGCAGTGGGCGTTGGCGCCGGAGCGGTTGGTGTGGCCGTCACCGCTTGTGCGACAGCGACACGCTCCAGATCGTTGCGCAGCTGATCTACCGCATCCCCGGCGTTATCTAGCGCCTCAGGAGCAGCGACCTGATCCTTCAGCAGATTGATCGATGAGTCGGCCTCTGTAAGCAGCTTCGACAGCTCAGGATACAGATGATCAACCCCACCCTGCCGCGCGATCGAGATCGCCTCGCGGGTTTCGGTCAGCGCCTCGTTAAGCAGCGGCTGCTCAATCCGGCGATTTTGCACCGCCAGCTGCTGTAGCTCATCAAAGCGGCGGCGGGCAAGCTCGATATGCAGCTCAACCTGCGAGCTGGTATCGAACGCCGCAACCATCTCTACCTGCTCAACCACCCGTTTAATCGGATAGAGCGGGCTGTCGGGCATACTTTGCTTGGAGCCCTGCCAACTCAGCACAAACAAAATAAGCAGCGCCGCGGCCAGCGAAGCATAACGCTGAACGCGATACTGCTGAAGCGCACTAACAAATTGACCTAGACTGATGCTAAATCGTTTGACCAAGCTCGGAGGATCTTGTGGCACATTGGCTAGCAGCGATTCCCAGTCTGGCTCCGCGACTGCCTTCTCAAACATAGGCAGGGGAGCACTCGCGAGCCGGTGCAGGTCGTCGCTGACCTGCAACAACGGTCGGAGTTCGTCAGTATAGTCTGGAAACTGCCGAACGCAATATTCGAGGGGATGACCTTGCTCAAGAAGTTCCAGGGCTTGATCTAGTGCTTCTGTGAAGGACAGCCTAGACACGGTTATACCCTCTTACTGGGAAGACGGAGTTACCCCACCTCACCCAAACTCAACTCTGAAAGCGCACCAGGACGCTCGTGGGCCAACATCTGTTGGAGACGATTGATCGCCCGATGCTGGAGGGCTTTAACAGCGCCCTCTGTTCGATCGACCGCCGCCGCGATCTCTAGATTGGACAAGCCGACAAAAAACTTGAGTGTAATGACTTGCTGCTGTTCAGCCGTGAGCTTGCTGATCGCTTCCCGCAAAGCCAGTCGATCACAGATGGTGCGGGCCGTATCAAAGCTTTTGGGATCGGTCAGGTTCAGCTCTGGTGTGAGCGAGACCTGCTCCGTACGTTTGCGTTTACGAATGTAGCTTACTAGGACGTTGTTGGCAATTGTATAAAGCCAGGCCGTAAACGAGAGATCGCCGCGATATTCGAAGTTTTTGACACCTTTCCAGATGCACATAAAAACTTCCTGGACACAATCTTGGGCGGCCTCAAGATCTCCTAGCCGAACATAGCAATACCGACGAACCGATTCAGCATACGCATCGTGCAACTCACGGATAGCTTGAGGATTACCCTCTCGCGCCCGTGCGATGACCGATGGAAGATCGATAGAGCTGGGCATGGGACGCACTCCTACCCTCGCGCAACGTCCTCCGCTAACGCAGGTGAACTTTCCTATAATCGATCCCCTATGTTCTAGTAAACGCAGGTTCGATTACGAAAGATACGCCCGCCGTTTAGACGAATTGACAATAGCTATGAAATAAACGGTGAGTTCTGATCTGTAGATTTGTGAATACACAGTACCAGTGTCACCCGACAAAAACGGTTGCGCGCTTAGGCACACAGTGGCCGCTGTGTAGATAGGGGATAACTACCAGCGAACTACAACACGCAACTAAGCCCACAGACGGCTAAGCAAGAATTAGGCCAAGCCATCAATTCAAGGACGGTAACCTGGCGATCGTAGCTCGGAAGAGCCTTAGACCCATGGTTTTGCGTGTTATAGCTTTCGCTATAGTTGCCCTGAATGCGTCACAATCATTATAAGGATGCCCCGAGGCTTGCGCAATAGTGTAGAAAGTTGAGGATTGGTTAAAATCGTCTCGGCTTGATCTTTTGCGCAGTTGATCGAGGCGAATACAATACACTTTAGCGCATCACAAAGCTGTAGCCCAGCCGAAGCCAGGCTACAAGCTTATGATTACGGGGAGATTACAATTTGACGTCAGAGCTACTCGGCAGACTGTGCGTCGAGGGCAAGGCGGGCCTGACGATGCAGATCATACAGCATCGTCAGCGCTTCGATCGGCGATAGCTCCTCAACGCGTAGCTCGCGCAGCATCTCGATGACCGGATGCTCAACCTGCGCCGCGAAGAGCGAAAGCTGGATCTGCGGATCGGCTGCGCTGCCTTGCTGCATAATCCCGCGAATCCGCTGGCGCTCGGCTTTGTTGCTGCCTTCTAGCTCAGCCAGCAGCTGCTTGGCGCGCTGCACGACCACCTTGGGAATCCCGGCTAGCTCGGCCACATGCACGCCGTATGAGCGGTCGGCGGCACCCGGCACAATCTTATGCAAAAAGACCACGTGGCCGTCGGCTTCCGTCACCTGGACGCTGTAGTTACGCACGCGCGGCAGCACCTGCGCCAGCTCCGTCAGCTCGTGGTAGTGTGTGGCAAAGAGCGTGCGCGCGCCCAGGCGTGGATTGTTATGCACATACTCCACCACTGCACGGGCGATCGCCAAGCCGTCATAGGTGCTGGTGCCGCGTCCGATCTCATCCAGCACGATCAGACTGCTGCGCGTGCTCTGCGCCAGAATACTCGCGGTCTCGGTCATCTCGACCATAAACGTGCTTTGGCCGGTCGCGATGTCGTCTTGCGCACCGATACGCGTAAAGATGCGATCGACCAGCCCGATCTCGGCGACGTCGGCGGGCACCCACGAGCCGATCTGCGCCAGCAGCACAATCAGTGCGACCTGCCGCAGATATGTGCTCTTGCCGCTCATGTTCGGCCCAGTGATCACCAGAATCTGCGTGCTGGTAGCGTCCATCTCGACGTCGTTGGCCACAAACGGCTGATCCAGCGTCTGCTCGACCACGGGGTGCCGCCCGCCCTCGATGCGCAGGATCGGATCTTCGGTCAGCGTTGGGCAGATGTAGCGCCCACGCACCGCGACGTCGGCCAGCGCGGCATACAGATCCAGCTCGGCTAGGCCACGCGCGGTCGCCAGCAGACGCGGCGCTTGCTGCGCGGTCATCGTCAGCACGCGCTTAAAGGCGTCGCGCTCTAGCTCGTTGAGCTTCTGCTCAGCCAGCAGCAAGATCGTCTCGTACTCGTCCAGCTCGGCGGTGCGGTAGCGCTCAGCGCCGACCAGCGTCTGCTTGCGGATGTACTCCGGCGGAATCTGCGACTCCGGCACGGCTTTAGAGATCTCGATATACCAGTTGAAGTTTTTGTTATAGCCGACCTTGAGCGACTTAATGCCGGTACGCTCGATCTCGCGGCGCTCTAGATCGTTCATCCACTGGCGGGCCTCACTGCTGCGGTGAAGCAGTTCTTCGATCGCCGGATCGAAGCCGCGCCGAATCACGTTTTCGGCATCTTTGGGATTCCAGCCGCCCAGCAGCGCCGGCGGATTGTCGGCGATGGCGCGCTCCAACAGCTTGGCGATATCGGTGCAGTCGTCGAGCGTGGTGCCGGCTGGCGCGGGCTGCGGCTGGCTGTCGTCGATCCCGTCGTCGAAAAGCTCCTCGTCGATCGCGAACTCTTCGTCGTTCTCAGCGATGCCGGCCTCGATTGGCTTGACCTCGGCGTGGCCTAGAATCGCATGCAGCTCCGGCAGCGCGCCCAGCGCCTCGCGTAGACGCACCAGATCGCGGGGCAGCGCGACGCCCTGCACGACGCGGTTGATCGTGCGCTCCATGTCGCCGATTTGTTTGAGCCGGGTGCGAACTTCGGCCCGTAGCAGCGCATCGTCTACAAAGCGCTTGATCGAGCTTTGGCGCTGCTGCAAGCGCTGAATGTCGAGCAGCGGCTGAGAGATCCAGCGCCGCAGCAGTCGCGCGCCCATCGGCGTTTTCGTTTGATCCAGCACATCGATCAGCGAGCCATGCTTGCGCCCGGTCGAGCTTTCGAGCAATTCGAGGTTGCGCCGCGTCTGCGGATCGAGGAACATAAATTCCTCGACGCTGTAGTAGCGCACGCCCGTCAGCTGCGAGACCGCCATGCGCTGGGTCTCGGTGAGATATTGGAGCATCGCGCCCGCTGCCCGCACAGCCAGCGGCTTGTCGTGCAGGCTGAAGCCCTGAAGCGAGCTGCTGCCAAACTGCTGCTTGAGCGCATCGCGGGTGGTCTGCACGTCCCAGCGCCAGGACGACCACGGCGTTACGCGGCCTTGCGTCCACTCGCCGCTGGCCTCCTGCCCATCGACTTTGCGGGCGACGCGCTCGTGGGGCAGCAGACGCTCGCGCTCTTCGCGGTGCATGGGCTGAAGATCTTGCGCCAGTCGTGTATTCTTAGGCTGAAGCATAGCCGGACGCGCCTGTTCGTCGTCGGAGACCAGAATCTCGGCGGGATGTAGCCGCGTGATCTCGCCTTCCAGCCGCAGCAGCGCCTTCGCGCCTTCTAGCTCGGTGGCGGCAAACTCGCCGGTGGAAATATCGGTGTAGGCCAGGCCAACCTTGCCCCGCTCGATGATCACCGCGACCAGATAGTTGTTGCTGCGCGCATCGATCAGCGACGGCTCGACCAGTGTGCCCGGCGTAAGCACGCGCACCACCTCGCGATCGACCATGCCCTTCTGCGTCGATTTGTCGCGCATCATGTCGGAGCGCTGATACACGCTCTTGGTCCGCGTATCGGTCTGCATAGCCTCGGTAGTCGAGGTTTGCTCAGCGATCGCGACGCGATAGCCGAGCTGCAGCAGGCGCTGGACATAATTTTCGACGGCATGGTAGGGCACGCCGGCCATCGGCACGCCATCGCCGCCCTTGGTCGCGTGGTTGCGCCGCGTCAGCGTAACGTCGAGCGTGGCCGCCAGCAGCTTGGCGTCTTCTTCAAAGGTCTCGTAGAAATCGCCGAGCCGCCAGAAGAGAATCGTGTCGGGATACTGGGCTTTTACCTGGCGGTACTGCCGCATCATCGGGGTGAGCTGCTCGTTACTGATTGTCATGCTTTACTCCGGCTCATTTCATGGTGCTGTGTGCGCTCACGCGCTATCAACAAAATCGGGCTGAGACCGCGATTCTTGACCGTTTAGGAGGTGGCGCTATTATACCATAGGGTGTCGCAAGTAGAATAGATGTTCCACAAACTGTCCACAATTTGGGGATAAGTTTTGCGGAGTGAGTCGAGCGAGGCCGGATCGTGCGTTACTATGGGCTGTGATACAATAAAAAACCCCGGTTTCTCCATTGCTTAAGGAGCAGGTTCATGGCCTGGACGTTGTGGCGATTGGTTGGTCTATTGGTGTTGGTGTTGGGTCTGGTGGCGTGCGACGTCGGCGATCTCAAAACGCAGCGCCCATCCTCACAGCCGATCACTGGCTCGGTAGAGATCGCTACGACGGGCGGCGAAGAGACCTGGAAGCAGGTTGATCCGGCGATGGATCTGCGCACGATGCGCCTTTCCGCCGACTCGGCCTCCGGCTATGTGACGGTGGTGCGCTTTGATCCCAAGGCCTACCGCGTCAGCGTTAAGTATGATGTTGCCAATGCCGGCTCGCTCAAAGAATGGTTCAGTGCGCTCAAGCCGCTGGTGATGATCAACGGTGGCTACTTCGACGAGCAGGGCCGCGCCACGGCGCTGGTGATCTTTGACGGCATCCGGCGCGGCGAGTCCTACGAAGGCTTCGGCGGGATGGTCGTGATCAACGAGCAGGGCCAGTTCGAGCTGCGCTCACTGCGGCAGCAGCCCTTCGATCCCAACGAGAATATTCAGCAGGCCATGCAGTCCGCGCCGATGCTGATCCAGCCTGGCGGCCAGGTTTCGGAGCTTGAGCCGGATCAAGATCGTTCGCGGCGCACCGTGATCGGGCGTGACACACAGGGGCGGATTCTGCTGCTCGTGAGCGACGTGCCCTCGTTCACGCTGCCGGAGCTAGCCAAAGCGCTCAAAAGCTCGGATCTCGACTTGGATGCCGCGCTCAATCTGGACGGCGGACGCTCGACCGGCCTGTTCCTCAAGACCGACGCCGCCAGCGTCTCGATCGATTCCTACGAAAAGCTGCCGCTGGTGCTGAGCGTCGCAGCGCAGTAGCGCGACCGACACAAGGAGATCGCAGTTTATGACTCGCACGCTGGCCCTGATCGGTGCTCCATCCAGCGCAGGCGCGCACTATCCCGGCCAGGAAAAAGCGCCTCGCTATCTGCGCGCTGCCGGTTTGATCGCCAGTCTCCAAGCTGCGGGATTGACCGTGGTTGACTATGGCGACATACCTGAGGCGCGCTGTGTTGTCAGGCGTGAGCCGCGCTCTATGGCCAGTGTCGATGCGGTGATCCAGGTGGCGCGGCAGCTTGCTGATCGTGTAGCAGACGCGCTTGAGCAGCACCACACGCCGCTCGTGATCGGCGGCGATTGCAGCATCTCGCTCGGTGTTGTCTCGGGCTTTGTGCAGCAGCGCGAAGATCTGGCGCTCTTGTATTTGGATGGCGGCGTCGATATCACAACACCGGCAACCTATCGCATCGGCGCGCTGGACTCGATGGGAATGGCGCACTTGGTGGCCGAGGCGGGCGCGATTGAGGCGCTGAGCCGGATCGGGCCGCGCTACCCGCTGCTGCCGGGCACCCGAATCCTGCCGTTTGGCTACATCCCTGGCGAGCCCCGCGAGCAAGAAGCGGCGATTCTTGCGCGGCATGGGATTCAAGGCTTTCCTGTCGAGGTTGTGCGTGGCAATGCTCAGGCTGCTGCGATCGAGGCGCGCCGCCGGCTTGAAGCGATGGCCGTGCAGTTTGTGATCCACTTTGATGTCGACGTGCTGGATTTTGTTGATTTCCCGATCGCCGATGTGCTTCAGCCGCAGCCGGGCCTGACGCTGGCAGAAGCGATCGATGCGCTCAAGGTCTTTGCGGCAAGCCCGCATTTCGCAGGCATGATCATCACCGAGTTCAATCCCGATCATGCCGACGCCGAGGGCGAGCTGGCGGCAACGTTTATTGAAGCGCTGGCGCAAATCCTGGCTGAAATCCCAAAATAAACCAAAGATCAGTCAAAAATTAGAACTTAGGTTTTGAATCACTCAACGATTGGTTCCGGATCGATCGAGGACCTGATAATTAGTTGACAAAGCAATGAGTTTAGGGTATTGTAGCGCCACAAACGTGCCATGCCGCCCGTTTGGTTCGTAGACACGGTACCGTTATTCCGGTCACTACGAGCAGGATTTACCCAAGGAGGATCGTATTTGAGCGCGCAGCCCCACGACCGGGTATCGCAACTAGACCATGTGCCGGTCTTAGACGATCCAGCGTTTTTAGCTCATAAGCGTCCACGGCTCCCCCTCTACTTTTTTCGCCGCCAACGCTCCGCAACTCAGAATGCCTGGTCGGTGCTTGATCAGGTCAAGCACGGCACGTCCAAGCCTGCTCCGCTCGCGCCGCTGCCACAGCAGCCGCGCCGCCAGCTGCGCCAAACGCTGAAGCGCATGCCGCGCCGTTTCATCGGCCATAGCGTGGTGCTGAGTCTGGTGCTGGCCGTGATCGCAACCGGTGGCCTGCCGGATGTGACGCTGGGCATGGACTGGACGCAGGGGGCGACGATCGCGACCGACCATGTTGAAAGTGTCGCGCAGGTCGAGCAGCATGTGGGCGTAGCAGCGCCGCAGGTGATCGCCGACACGGTGGCCCTCAACCAAACGCCAGAACACGCTAACGATGCGATCGCGCCGTCGCTGCTGCCGCGACAGGTAGCCGTCGGCTCCGCATTCGTTGCTAATCATAAAGTTGCTCCCGGCGAGAAGCTGGGCGAGATTGCGCAGCGCTATAACGTCTCGGTCGGCACGCTGATCGCGGCCAACGATATCGACGTCAAGCTGCTGCCGATCGGCCAGGAGTTGCGCATCCCGCGTGTTTCGGGCCTGCCGCACAAAGTTGTCGACGGCGAGACCGTCGAAAGTATCGCCGAGGTTTATAACGTTCCGGTCACCTCGATCCGCTTCTTTCCCGCCAATAATCTGGGCAATGGTCGCGCGCTGAAAGCCGACGAAGAAATCTATATTCCGGGCGGCACCGCGATCGGCAATGGCCCGACCGAGGCCGAGGCTTCCGAGGCGACCGCGATGCCGGTCGGCTCTGTGCTCGACGACGATACGCGTATTCGCAACGGTCCCAGCACGGAGTACGAGCGGATCGCCAAGCTGCCGGCGGATGCGCAGGTAGCGCTGGTTGGTCGCCACGAGAACTGGTTCCAGATCCGCACCGCTAACGGCACCGAGGGCTGGATCGCCGCCGATCTGTTGGGTGTTGGCGATGGTATCGCGGATCAGGTGCCGACGATCATCGAGATTCCGCCGCTGCCGACGCCGGAGCCCACGCCCGCGCCCGCCGAGCCGCAGGCGACGCCGGAGCCCACGCCCGCGCCGACGCCCAAGCCGCAGCCAGCCAATCGCTGGGTCTGGCCGACGGTTGGTGATCTGACCTCAGGCTTTGGCTATCGTAACTTCAAGGTCGGTACCTTCCACAACGGCATCGACATCGCCAATCGCAAGAACACTATCATCCGGGCGGCGCGCTCAGGCCGTGTGATTGCGGCGGGCTGGTGCAGCGGCTACGGCTACTGTGTCAAGATCAACCATGGCGACGGCTTTGTGACCGAGTACGGGCATATGGCCTCGCAGCCGAGCGTCCGAAACGGCCAGTACGTCAACGCCGGCGATCGAATCGGGCTGATGGGCAGCACCTTTGATCGCAAGGGCGGCGGCTATTCGACCGGCGTTCACCTGCACTTCACAGTTAAGCGCAACGGCGCGGCGGTCAATCCCATGCGCTACTTGCCCTAGCGCTTCCACAAGTCTTGATGATCTGGGCTGGCTATGTGCCAGCCCTCTTGTTTTGCACGACACCACGTAGCAAAACCGCCGCCGGATTGGTATACTTAGCCCTTCAAGCGGGGAAGAACAAATAAAGCACAAAGAACAGAAATTGCTGATGTGTTCATCCACTTTTGTTCTCTGTTCTGTTGTTCTTTGTTCTTTATAAGTCGAGCTATTTCTTTGTCATCTGTGTTTTCATCGGCCCGCGTGCCTTTGATCGCAACTGTGCTGGGGCTGGTGCTTCTCGCCGCAGGACCAATCGGTCGGCTGCTGGTGGTCGGCGCGCTGCTGCTGTTTGCCCCAGGCTATCTCCTGTGGTCGCTGGCCGCCGCCGATGTGCGCCTGCCGCGCTTTGTCGCGCCCGCGCTCTGGCTGGGCCTGAGCCTGAGCCTGATTCCGGCGCTGTTCTTGTGGAGTAGCACGCTAGGTCTGCGGCTCACTCCTGCGATCCTCAGCGTGCAGGCGCTTGGTCTGGCCGCGCTGCTGCTCTGGCGCTGGCTACGTGCTCCGTCACGCAAAGGAGCGCCACCGTGGCTGCTGATCGGCTGGATCGCGGTGGTAGGGCTGGTGAGCCTGACGCGCGTGCTTGAGATCCGGGGCATCGCCGCGCCGCTGTGGGTCGACTCGCTGCATCACACGTTGCTAGTGCGCATCGCGGGTGAGACAGGACGCATTCCAACCTCGCTTGAGCCGTATCTGCCGATCCCAAGCTTGCGCTATCACTGGGGCTACCACACGATCGTCGCGACGTGGCGCTCGGTGGCGCGGCTGCCGCTGCTTGAGGCGATGCTGTGGACCGGCCAGATTCTCAACGCGCTGATCGCCGTGGTGATGTACGGGCTGGGAGCGTTCGTGCTGCGCTCGCCGCGTGGCGGATTGCTCGCGGCGGTGGTGGCAGGCCTGCTCTCGATCCTGCCGGCCTACTATGTGACCTGGGGCCGCTACACGCAGCTCACGGGTTTGCTGCTGCTGCCAGGGCTACTGATCGCCTCGATCGCGCTGGCCGAGCATGCGCGCTGGTCGTGGCGGCTGATCGTGCCGACGGCGGTGCTGCTCAGCGGCCTGATGCTGGTTCATTATCGCGTGCTGGTCTTTTACGCCGCGTTTATGCTGCCCTATCTGCTCTTGTTGATCGCCCAGCGTCCGCGCACGACGGGCAGTGTGGCGCTGCGCTTCGTGGCGGTGGGCGCGCTGGCGACATTGATCATCGCGCCGTGGGCCTGGGAAATGCTTCAGCGAGTGCTGATCCCGTACGCGACCGCGCCCGCCGGGCTGGCCAGCAACGACAGCTACAACAGCGCGAGCTGGCAGCTGTTGTGGTATGGCAATAATCGAGTGCTGTATATGTTCGCGGCTCTCGGCACGCTGCTGGCAGTGGCGCTGCGACGCTGGCGTGTGGTGGCGGTCGCTGTTTGGATCGGCGTGCTGTTTCTGCTGGCCAATCCGACCGTGTTTGGCCTGCCCGCGACCTGGTTCATCAACAACGACTCGGTGACGATCACGCTGTTCATGCCGGTCGCGCTGCTGGTAGCATACTGTGTCAATCAGCTGGCGCACTGGCTCGTGCGCTTCGCACCGGCTGCGATCAAGCAAAGTACGCGTTGGTCGTTGGCCGTTGGCTTCCTGGCGATCGCGATCTTTGGCGCGTGGCAGCTGCGCAGCGTGGTAAATCAGGTGACGGTGCTGGCACAGCCCGCCGATGTGCAGGCGCTGCGCTGGGCCGAGACCAACACGCCGCCCGACGCGCGCTTTCTGGTCAACAGCACGCTCTGGCTCAACGGCTCGTATCGTGGGACCGACGGCGGCTGGTGGCTGATGCCAATGGCCGATCGCTGGGTCACGACGCCGCCGGCGGTGTATATTTATGGTAGGCCCGAGTACCGGCG
>JAFAYS010000766.1 GCA_019240175.1 Chloroflexota bacterium
TCGTTTACGCCAGCGCATAGTTAGCTCCCAAATCTATCGATGTATGCTCCGCAGCTTTCATGCCGCAGCGCTACCGTTTGATCATCAGGATACGGTGTGCTTTCAAGGCAATCTGCAAGGCCAGCGCATCCTCGGCACGTTTCAGGCTCAGGCCGCTGATCTCGCCGATCCGCCGCAGCCGGTAGATCAGCGTATTGCGATGGATATGCAGCAGATCGGCGGCCTGATGCAGGTTGCCCAGCGCGGCGAAATAGCCTTCCAGCGTTTGCAGCAGCTCGCCGCTGTTGTTGCGATCATGCTCGATCAGCGTGCCCAGCGTCTCGTGATAAAAGCTTTGTAGCTCAGCCGAATCGCGCAGTTCCAGCAGCAGCCGATACACGCCAAGGTCGCTAAACGACGTGAAGCTGCGCGGCCCAAAGAGCTGGCGGCCCAACAGCAGCGCTTGATCGGCCTCGTCGTAGGCGCGCGACCACTGCGTTGCGGTCGGCGCGATTGTGCTCAAGCCCGCGCCGACCGGCACATTGTCGGCCAGCGTTTGCAGCAAAGACTGCGGCTGCGTCATCTGCTCATCGCTGGGGCACAAACACACGATCGTGTTGTCGCGGATCAGCGTCGGCGCGGCAAGCTGATTGCGCATCAGCAGACGGCGCAGGCTTTCGTGGACCTCATCGATCACCACGCGCGTATCCGACGACGCAATCACCAGCGCGACATGCGGACGCTGTAGATCGTAGCCCATCTCGGTCGCCTGCTCCTGCAACGACGCGGGATCGGCGATCGTGCCGCTGAGGATTGTTCGCAGCACATCGCCACGTACACGCGCCTCCGCCGCCTGGACCGCCTGCTGCTTGGCCAGTTCCAACGCCAGCGCAGCAGCGGCCTGAGTCGCCGCCAGCTCATCCCAACGATCAAGCACCGACCCGGCGATCGCAAGAAAGCCCAGACGCAGTGACGGCTGCCCGATTGGATGCGACTGCACCACCGCGTCCATAATCGTCTGCGAGAAGTGCAGCGGCGGCTGAAGCGCGCTGAACACGCCGCGCAAGCTGCGCAGGCCACGCTGGATGCGCACCTCACCATCGGCGCTCACAAACGCAACCGCGCAGCCGGTTCGCTCCGCCGTCACGCGCACAATCCCTTCCGCGCCATCGCCAAGCGCGACTTGCTGGGTTAGCTCGCTGTAGAGCTGCGCCGCTCGTCGCTCGATCTGCACCTCGGAATCGCTCAGCAGGCGCTGGATGTCGCGCTCAACGCCGCGTAGATCGGCCTGTGGCGGCAGTTGAATCAGGGCCAGCTCAGTCTCCGCAGCTACAGCCAGCGCCTCATCGTCGATCTCGCCCACAACCGCGATCGCCGCCACGGGAACCTCCGACAGGCGGCGCACAATTGTCGGCAAGGTCAGCAGCTCATCAAGATTGCGCGCCTGAGCTACGCTGAATAGGGCTAGCTCGCCGCCCCGAAGACGCGGAAACGCGGGCAGTGTCGCGCGCAGACTCACCGCCGCGCCAACATGCTTATGCAGATCGTCAGTGTGCGTGGCAAGCGCGCTGCCCGGTGGAAGTGCCAGTCGTAGCAGATCGCGAATAGTGGCTGTACTCATAGTCGGTGTGGATTATAGCAGGAGGGAGGACGAAGAACCAAGAACCAAGAACCTAACGGAAGAACAAAAGAACAAGAGAACAAAGGAACAAAGAACAGAGAACAAAGAACAAGGAACGCACCACAGATTCCCCTTCGCCTGCGGACGTGAAGCCGGACGCCCGGCTGAGCGCGGGGTAGGGGGTTAGGGGTGAGGGCCTGATTAAACAAACCAACAAGGGAAGCGAAAGAACAAAAGAACCAACGAACAAGAGAACAAAGGAAGAACTTAACGAAAGAACAAGGGAACCAACGAACAAGAGAACAAACAGTGTCGGGATTGTTCTTTTGTTTGCTTGTTCCTTTGTTTGCCCGCAGGGCTACAGTGAGGGCCAGCCTATCAGAACAAACGGAACCATTTATAATACCTGTGAGATGCAGGAGCAGATATGAAAAAGATCTTGGTTGTTGATGACGACTCGTCGATTTTGGAAGTTCTGCAAATGATGCTCGAAGAAGAGCACTATCTTATCGAAACAACGGCGATCAGCGAAGAGATCTACCAGCGCGTTGATGATTTTCGCCCAGACTTAATTCTGCTCGACGTTCTGATGACTGGAATCGATGGCAGAATCATCGCGCGAACGCTTAAGCAGCAGCGCCATACGCGGCATATTCCAATTATTATGCTCTCGGCCACGCCAACCGTCGAAGAAACCGCGCGCAACTCAGGCGGCGATGAGTTTGTGGCTAAGCCCTTCGAGATCGACGTGTTGCTGATGCTGATCGAGAAATATGTTAGGCGTTGATCAAGCTCGCAGATCGAGCAAATTGTAGAGTGTATCTGGACAGTTAGATAAATAATCATCAGCGGCTACATCGAAATCTCAGCGCGGCTCAATTCGGCTGATGCTTGCACATTTGAGCCCCGATCTTCCCCAAATTCCCTGCCCAAAACCTCCTGGTACGCTTTTTGCATGGAAGCACGCCTTCAGAGCAACATAATGTTGTGGAGACTTTCACAGCACACGTAGCTTTAGGAGAGGAGCGAGGGATTATGACACAACGGTCATCAAGTAACGAGCAGTTCTCGACCAGCAGCTCTGAGAGCGGGTTCAGCACCGACCCTGGTGCGACTCAGCCGTTCAACACGGCTAGCTCAAGCAACATGAGCAGCCAGAGTTCGACCGGACAGGACGCGATGAGTCAGGTCAAGCAGACGGCCAGCAATGTCACGGATCAGGCTAAAGAGCAGGCCGGCCAGCTAGCGGACCAGGCGCGATCGCAGGTAACGTCGCGCATCTCAGACCAGAAGACGCGTGCCGCCGAAGGACTGGGCGGCATGGCCGAGGCGCTGCGGCAGACGGGCCACCAGCTGCGCGATCAGGACCAGAGCGGCATTACGCAGTATGTCGATCAGGCGGCGGATCAGGTTGAGCGACTGTCTAACTATCTCCGTGAGAACGAGATCGGCGATCTGGTCAACGACGTTGAGCGCTTCGCACGTCGCCAGCCGACGCTCTTCATCGGCGGCGCGTTCACGCTGGGACTGCTTGCGGCGCGCTTCCTCAAGAGCTCCAGCCCACAAGGACGCGGCTCCTACACACAGCGCGGCTACACCGGCTCGCGCTACTATGAGGGCGGCAACTACGGCGCGCCTGGCTATGCTGGCAGCGCCGGCTACGACCGCAGCTATGATCGCGGCTACGCTGGCAGCGTCGGCTACTCCGGTAGCACGGGCATGGGCTCGTCGTATGGCGCGAACACGCCTAGCGGCACCGGCTACGGCTCATCCTCGATGAATCCGGGCAGCGCCGGCTACGGCTCGTCCTCGACAAGCAGCACCGATTACGGCTCATCCTCGATGAATCCGGGCAGCGCCGGCTACGGCTCGTCCTCGGCAAGCAGCACCGATTACGGCTCGTCCTCAAGCATGTCGGGCGCGACTGGCTACGGCTCGTCCTCGACGGCCCGCACCGGCC
>JAFAYS010000801.1 GCA_019240175.1 Chloroflexota bacterium
ATGATACAGCGGTCGGTCGAGAAGCCACGCAGGCCTTCCGGCAGGCTGTTGGGATCGGACGGCATCTGATCGTTGGCGCAGGCGGTCTGCGACGGGCCCAGCCCAACGTTGGCGCTCAGGCTCAGCTCGGGATCGGTGCCGTGATCGTCGCCGCCGGCCACCAGGTACGGGCCTTCGGTGCGGCTCAGACCGAAGTCGAGCAGCAGCGCCCAGCCGCCGCCGGCCTTGACGTTGCCCGCGCTGCGCAGCGGCAGGCCCGGCAGGCCAATGTCGAACGGTAGCTCCTGTTCGATGCCCTGGCCGATCTTGACCGTCACGCGCACATCGTCGATCTCGGTGCTCGGCGTGGTTGCTTCGCAGTCGTCAGGCGCTGAGGTACAAGACAGCATCACGCGCACATCGTCGACCGTGACGCCGTTCTGTCCGTCGCGATCCAGCAGCAGGTTCGTGCCGCTGGGGCCGACCTTTTCAAAGATCTGATCCTTGATCAGCGTCTTGACCTCGCCGGCCTCGTCGACTTGTTTGAGTAGATCCGCCAGCGTGATCAGCGGCTCGACTACGCCGGTACGCAGCGCGTGGGCCACGTCCGCGCCCGCGTCGAGCGCCTTACCGACCAGCGGCACGCTGTTGCCGGAGTTGTTGCCGTCGAGCCGCTGCTCCAGGTTGAGCAGCAGTTGCTGCACCGAGCGCAGCAGCAGCGACCAGTCGAGCAGCTGCTTGGCGATCTCTTCGCCCAGATCCGGCGGCGTTGCGACGTACCAGCCCGGCAAGGTGCTGAGATCGTCGGGGCCTTGCGTGATGTCCTCGATGCGGAAGTCGATGTCGCCCAGGTACGTGACATCCGAGCCGACCTCAAGGCCGATCGAAAGCTTGGCACAGGCGTCGCCGTTGAGCGCGACCGGAGTCTGCGCGCCGTCGCCGTCGGGATCGGTGTTGCCGCAGACCACAGGCGTGGCCGGGCCGCCGAACGAGGCTTCCAGGCCGCTCAGGTAATCGGTCGCAGCGATGGTCTCCTTGCCGTCGGCGACATCGTCGGGGCCGGGATTCTTGAGCGAGAACTGCGCGCCGATCTTGGCGGTGCCGATGCTCAGCACCTCGTAGGCGTCGTTGGCGTCCCAATCGTTTTCGGTGCCGCCCGCCAGCGTACAGGTCAGGCTTTGCGCGGCAACCGTCGCCACCGTACAGCTCGATCCGTCGGTAGTGTTCTTGAGCTGCGCGCCAACCGGAATCTTGGCGGTCGTGAAGTCCGCCGCGCCGTCGGTGAGCGCGGCTGCGTCGGCGCTGCCGGTGTGCGTGCCGCTAGCCAGCTTCAGGTTGTTGCCCAGCTTGACTTTGAGCGCGGCGATGCTGGCGCTCAGGTTGAGATTGTTCGAGGCCGCGCCCGCCTGAAGCTCGACGCCGGTCGAGTCGAGGATCATCAGCTGGCCGGGATCGAACTTTGCCGGCAGCGGCACGGCCAGATCCAGCCGGGCGCGCGCGGCATACTCAAGCTGCAACGACGAGTCCGACTGGATCTGCACCAGATCGGTGTCGCCGAGGTTGAGCTTGACCGGCACCGTCAGCTTGTCGACGGTCTTGTCGATGTTCTGGCAGTCGCTGATCACGGCGTTCTGCGTGGTGCAGATGCCATAGCCCAGCGAGATCACCAGATCCTGAATGCCGTCGCCGGTGGTCTCGCCTGGCTTGGGCAGATCGCGCAGCGAGAAGTCCAGCGCCTGCTCAGGCAGATCCAGCTTGGACTCGATCAGCTCTTCCAGCTTGTCGATCGACGAGGGCTGGATCACCGGATAGTTGGCGGAGTGCTTGCCCGCGCCGTCGGTGAAAGACAGCTTGATCTTGTAGTCGCCGAGCTTGCTCGTAGGCGTGCCGGCGTCGCCGTCGTTGACGACGAAGACCGCGTTGAGCGTGGGATCTGCGCCAACGGTTGCGCCATCGGTCGCGCCCGAGGTCACGCTGCCGCCGGTAATCTCCCATTTAACATCGGTCACCTGCTGCACGCTCTTAGCCTGGCAGTAGATCGTCGTGCCGTCGGGAACTGCGCTCACGTCGCCGGTCGGGGCGTCGGTGTTGGCGGTGCCACACGAGATGATCGCGCTGGGGCCGCTGCGAATATCGTTGACCACGTTGCGCACATCGCGGAACTGCGTGATCAGCTTGCGCGGCGTGACGCCGACGACCGGCAGCTCTTTGTCGAGATTCGCCTCGCTGGTGAAGCTTTCTACTACCAGCGCCAGCTTGTCGAGGCTGTCGATGATCACGTAGAGCAGCGCCAGCGGATCGCCGCCGACCTCGTACTTGTCGCCGGCGTCCCAATCGTTTTCGGTGCCGCCCTTGAGCGTACACACCGGTCGATTGCTGCCGTCGAGCGAGGTCACGTCGCAGCTTGAGCCGTCGCTGGTGTTCTTGAGCGTCGAGCCGACCAGGCCGGGCACCTGCGTGAAGTCGCGGTTGCTGTCGATCAGCGTGGCCGAGTCGTTGGCACCGTTGTGGGTGCCGCTGGCGAACGGCGCGATGTCGAGCACCTTGAGCTTCTCGTTGAAGCCGATATTCGGCGTCACGCTCAGGGTCTCGGTGTCGGGGATACAATCAGTGCCGAAGACGTCCGGCCAGGCGATCGCTACGTCGCCGCTGATGATCTGATTGGCCGCGTCGTGCAGGCCGGCGCTGACCGCGATGCCGCTGTTCAGCTTGACGTTGCACGATGCGTCGAGATTCGCGCCGAGGTTGCCTAGCAGATCGCGTACGCGGATCGCGTCGGGAATCGTGAAGGCGTCGGGCGCGTTGCCGCCGACTTTAATGCCCGGGCCTTTGATGTCGAGCGCGACCATCGGCTTGCCGGCCACGGCAGGCGCGATCTCGAAGGCGGTCGCCTCGTCCTTGCCCTGCGCGGTCACCTCGATCGGGCCGATCTGGCCTTTGAGCTTGACCGTGGCTTTCACGGTCGTGTCGGCGCGGAACTCGTGCTCGTTCTCGCCGCTGCGCACCTTGATAAAGAAGCGATCCGCGACGTCGCCGTTCTCGACAATCTTATTGATATCGCCGACCAGGATCACGCCGAAGGTCACGTCAAGCTCGACGTTCGACGGATCGATCTCGACGCTTGCGCCGCTGTCCGGGCTCAGGCCGACCAGGTTGGTCTGCGAGCGCAGCTGATCGCCGAAGTCGAGATCGCCCTCGATCTTGTTGGGATCGAAGGTTTTCTTGAGGCGATAGGTCAGCGTTTTGGTGGCTTTATCGTACTTGAGATTGCCCGCGCTGCCGTCAAAGCCGCCCAGCGCTTGATCGGCCAGCTTCTCGAACAGCTCCTGCGCCGAGGTGAAGCGCGGCGAAACCTTGTGGCTGACGCCGTCGCCGTCTTTGAAAGTGACCTCGACCTGCGGCTTGCCGGCGGCCTTGAGCTTGAACTGCGCGTTGGTGGTCGGGCTCATGCTGACGGTCTTGAGCGCGTTCGCGCCGCTGGTGTTTGCGCCAACGGTGCCGCTGGTGGCTTTGATCGTCCAGGTGACCTGGGTCGGGTTTTGCAGCGCCGCCGCCTGGCAGTAGACCACATCGCCGGCGCGGGCCGTCGTCACGTCGCCGGTGGGCGGCGAGGTGTTGTTCTTACCACAAACGATCGCGGCGTCGCCCTGGCGCTTGATAAACTCGATCAGCGGCTGCGCAAAGGCCATCGCGTCGCCCAGGCGCTGATTGAGGAAGGGCAGCTTGGGATCGGATGCCCCCTGTGAGGCAAGCAGACCCGCCGCAAACTGGTCGAGGCCGCTCAACATCGCCGCCGGATCGATATTCGTGAAGTCGTCGAGCGCGTTGAGGTTAATCGTCGGCGCGCTCAGGCCATCGACCAGCGAGGCATCCACGATCGAGATCGAGCCGTCGGGGCTGCCCTCGATCAGCGCGGCGTCCAGGCTCAGCGAGGCTTCCAGCGCGTTGGTGCTGGGATCGTCGACCAGCTTAACCTCGATCAGATCGACCAGCGCGGTGTTGGTCCACTCGTACTCGGTGAGCTTGCCGTTGCCGTCGGGATCGAGCAGCTGCAAGGTTGTGTCGAGGTCCAGCGCGGCGCTGCCCGTGACACTGACCGTGGTAAAGCCCAGCTGCGCGTTGAGCGTGCCGATCGTCGCGCCGCCGCCGTTCGCGCCCTTGGCATTCACATGCACGTTGACTTTGGGCGTGCCCTGCATGTAGAAGGCCAGATTGTCCAGCAGCGGATCGGTCGTGCTGGTGTTGAGCTGGAAGTTGAGCGTGGTGTCCAGCGCCAGCTCAGCGGCGATGCCGCCGCCGGTCAGGCTGACTTTGCCCTCGGTGAAGGCCAGCGGCAGCGTGACGTTGCGCTTGGCGCTTACCTGGAAGCTCACATCGATCAGCTCGCTGTACTGAGCATTCTGCTCGACTTTGACCTGATCAAAGCTGATAAACACGCCGCCGTAAGTGCCGTCCGCCGCGTCGATCGTGTCGCGCAGCTCGGCAAGATTTTCATACGACGAAACGCCGTCGAGCGCCTGGGCCAGCGAATCTTTGAAAAGATTGTTGAGCCGCAGGCCTCCCTCGCCGCCGGGGCTGAGGGTGGTGAGCGGGATGGCTGCTCCCAGCTCTTCGAACGTGCCAAAGGTGTCGATCAGCGCGGAAAAGCTCCGCAAACCGTCGGCGATCCGATTGGCGTTGAGATCAACTGCGTAGGTGCGCTGTGGGATCAGCCCCAGCAGCACCAGAAACAGAACTAATAGTCGTGACATGCGGTGCGAACGCGCCATACAATTCTCCGACTTGCGAACTGGAACGGGTCATACGAACAATGTGGTCGGACAGACGAGCCGGGCCTGCCTGCGTCGGGCGTGGGGCACCTTAAGCGGGCAAGCGCGATCGGCTCGGCTAGCACGGGCGGTGAGGCGCTGCCGTGTGTCGCGACACACGCCTCGTCGCCGAAAATGGACATGCGAAAGCTCAGCGGCGGATCGGGTGGGGACCGATCCTGCGCCGCTGAGTGAAAGAAGCTAGGGATTTACGCGCTGAGCTTGTCGCCAGGCGTTGCGGTAGTGCTGCACCGCGCTCACGAACTGGTCGTGCAGGGCGGCATCATCGCCACGATCCAGCGCGGCGCGTGCCTGAGCCAGTCCCGGCTGTCCGGCTGCAGCCTCGTCGATCGACTGTGCCGCCAGACCGCGCAGCACATGCACCACGCGCGTGCGAATGAAGTTGCGCAGCACTGGTGCCGGGATCGAGCTATTGTTTGATTGCAGCAGTCCTTGCAGGCTGGTAACCACCTGCTGCGCCTCAGCGAAGACCTGATCGGCGCTGTTCGGCTCAAGATGTGACGCATCGCGCCACGCGCCACGCGCCAGCGTGCGATCCAGCCGGCCCAGCGCGCTGTCGATCTGGTTCTGCTCCTGCGCTGTCGCCACCTGAGGCCGGAGCGTCGCCAGAAGATCGCGGGCGGCCTGCTGGGTGGGCAGCAGCTGTTCGCCGTAGCGCAGATTGCGCTTGTTCAGCGGGCCGAACAGCCACTGCTGAGACCCGGCATACGGCCCGTAGAGCAGCGTAACCGGATCGCCGTCTGCGATTGCGGCAAACTCATCGGCGGTCAGGCTAAAGATCAGGGTTTTGGTGCTGCCGTCTTTGTAGCGGCTCAGCAAGAACTCCTGGTCGCCGATCTGGAGCACCGGCACAGCATCACGGATCGGGAAGCCGTTCGGGCTATACACCTCGATCTCGGCGGCAATCTGCGGCGCTGGCTGCGCCTCCGGCGTGGCTGGGACGCTAAACGGCGTTGCTCCTGTCGGGACGAACTGGTGGACAAAGGGCGTTGGCTCGAACTGGCGCGAGAACTGCATGTTGGCCACATAGATCGCGCCGCTGGCCGTGGAGTCGAAGGTGAAGCGCACGCCGCGCACCTGGGCCAGCTTGGCGCTGGCGAAGTCCTTCAGCGGAATGCGCGCCGTTTCCAGGATCGTGTGCTGTAGGCTGAACACGCCGAGCGGCACGCCGACCGGTCCGGTCAGGCTGGTGTAGGCGCTGAGCTGCACCGGGTCCGACAGTGTGCCGTCGCCGTGCGCCAGCCGGATCGAGAAGTTGGTTGCGCCGGCTGCGTTCAAAGCGCTGACCTGTCGGGCGATGCGGA
>JAFAYS010000805.1 GCA_019240175.1 Chloroflexota bacterium
ACGCACCTCGTTGCGACCATAGTTGAAGATCAGCGTGCCCCAGTCGGGATGCTCGCCCTGCCGCGGATCGGCGTGCTCGTAGAGATGCGTGCCGTCGAAGGTGATCAGCCCGTGCGCATCCTTGGGAAAGTGCGCCGGAACCCAATCCAGGATCACGCCGAGACCGGCCTGGTGGCACTGATCGACAAAAAACTGGAAATCGTCGGGCGTGCCGTGGCGGCTGGTCGGCGCGTAGTAGCCCACGGTCTGGTAGCCCCACGAACCATCGAAGGGATGTTCGCTGATCGGCAGCAGCTCGATATGCGTGTAGCCCAGCTGCTGGACATACGGGATCAGCCGCTCCGCCAGCTCACGGTAGCTCAGATAGCGGTTGTTGTCCGCCGCCACGCGCTGCCACGACCCGAGATGGCACTCATAGATCGCGATCGGCGCTTCCAGGCTTTGGCGCTGCTGGCGCTGTTGCAGCCAAGCGTCGTCCTGCCATGTGTATTTGTTGACGTTCCAGACCACCGAGGCGGTCTTGGGTCGGAACTCGGCCCAGAAGCCGTAGGGATCGGCCTTTTCCAGCAGCTTGCCGCCCTGGGTGCGAAGCTCGTATTTGTAGGCGGTGCCCTCGGCCAATCCCGGAATGAACAGCTCCCAGACACCGCTGTCGCGTGGCTGCATCGGGTGGACGCGCCCGTCCCACCAGTTCCAGTCGCCGAGCACGCTCACGCGCTGAGCGTTGGGTGCCCACACCGCGAACTCCACGCCCGCCACGCCGTCGATCGTGGTGAGATGTGCGCCGAGCTTGAGATAGGTGTTGTAGTGTGTGCCCTCGCCGATCAGATGTAGGTCGAAGTCGCTGAGCTGGAGCGGAAAACGATACGGATCGTCGATCTCGTAGGTCGTGTCGGCCTCGGCGATCTGAAGCCGATAATTTGGCCCCGCGCAGGTTGGGATGACGCCCTCGAAAAGATCGCTGTTGTGGACGCGCTCGAGCCGATATGGCTGTCCGTCGGCTCCCAGCGCGGTCACACCGATTGTGCGTGGCCGAAGCGTGCGCACAACCAGCGCGCCGGCATCCAGCGGATGTGGACCGAGGACCGCGAATGGCGCGGCGTGGCGTCCGTTCAGCAGTGCGTCAAGCTCTTGCCAGGCCAGCTCTGGTGCTCGAAATGTTTCGCTCATAGTTTGCCTGTGTACTTTGTTCAAACCAAAGCCCGCACAGGTGCGCGGGCTTTCGTCGGCCTTGTTTGAATGGCTCAGGTGGCCTGAAGCAGCAGCACTCCGGGCGCGTTCATCTGCACCATCTGCCGACCAGCTTCGGCGCTGGCGATTTCGGCGGGCGCTAGCCCACCAAAGCGCGAGTCGTTGGTATCCAACAGCATCTGCCATGCCGTGGTCTCGCCGTCGAGCGCGTAGTGGAGCGCGTCGCCAAGATTCACGATCGCCAGCAATGTTTGCTGTGGCTCTAGTCCCTCGCGGCGCAGCACAAGCGCACGATCCGCGATCGGCGTGACTGTCAGCGCCTCACGCTCGCGACGCAGCAGCGCGGGATGCGAGCGTCGTAGCCGCAGTAGCTCATGGTAGAGCGCCAGCACCGGCGCGTGTTCGGGCCGATCCAACTCGTCCCAGCGCAGCTTGGAGCGCTCGAAGCTGTCGACCATCTGTGGATCGGGCACCACGATGCCGGTCTCAGTCAGGAAATAAGCGAACTCTTTGCGGCGTCCCTCGGTGACCAGCACGCCCAGCTCTTCGTTGTGATCGGTGAAGAACTGGAACGGCGACGACGCGGCCCACTCCTGGCCCTGGAACAGCAGCGGCGTGTGTGGCAGCAGCAGCAGCAGCGCCGAGGCCGCGCGATAGGCTGCGGGATCGACTGTGTGATTCAGACGGTCGCCGATCGGACGGTTGCCGATCTGATCGTGGTTCTGGATGCAGTACACGAACTGCGGCAGCTGCAGCTCACGCGGCGATGCACCGCGCACTCGCTCGCGGTTGATCGTCTGCTGGCCCTGGTAGAACCAGCCGTCGCTGATCGTTTTGACCAGATCCGGGATCGTGCCGGTGTAGTTGGCGTAGTAGCCGTGCTGCTCGCCGGTCAGTGCGATGCGCACCTGGTGGTGAAAATCGTCAGCCCAGATCGCATCCAGGCCATAGCCGGCCTTGGTGAGCGAGCGCGCCAGCTTGGGATCGTTGCGCTCGTCTTCGGCGCTGATCACAAAATGGCGCTCGATCGGCAGCGTCGCGCAGACGGCGGCGGTGAGCTGCTGCAAAAAATGCTGCGGGCTATCGTCGATCAGCTCGTGGGTCGCGTCGAGGCGCAAACCGTCGATGTGGTACTCGTGGGCCCAGTAGAGCGCATTGTTGATCAGATAGCTGCGCACCGCCTGGCTGCCCTCGCCGTCCAGATTGAGCGCGTCGCCCCACGGCGTGCAGTGCCGATCCGTGAAGTAGCGCGGGCTGAACACGCGCAGATAGTTGCCGTCCGGCCCGAAGTGGTTGTAGACCACATCCAGAATGATCGCCAGACCGTGCGCGTGGGCCGCATCGACCAGCCGCTTAAGGCCGTGGGGGCCGCCGTAGCAGTCGACTGGCGCGTACAGATTCACGCCGTCGTAGCCCCAGTTGCGGCAGCCCGGAAAGCCATGAATCGGCAGGAGCTCCAGCGCGGTCACGCCAAGCTCGCGGAAGTAGGGCAGCTTCTCGATCAGCGCCTCGAACGTGCCTTCCGGTGTTGCGGTGCCAACGTGAATCTCGTAGATGATCAGATCGTCGAGCGGCATGCCGTGCCAGCTTTGATCTTGCCACTGGTGGCTTGCCGCATCCACTACCGCTGAGGGCGCATGCACGCCGTCGGGCTGCCAGCGTGAGGCCGGATCGGGCCGTGGCTCGCCGCCGTCGATGCTGAAAGCGTAGCGCGCCCCCGCGCCGATGCCGCGCACCTCGGCCACCCAGTAGCCGGCCTCCTCAGGATCGGGCTGTAGATCGTGGGTTGCGGCGAGGCTGCCGTTCTCGTAGAGCGCCACGGCAACCTGCTCGGCGTCCGGCGACCACACGCGAAAGCGCACGCCTTGCCGCGTCACCTGCGCCCCGATCGGTAAGCTCCACGTATCTTGGTTCAAGTTCTATCTCCAAACTCTAGAGAACAAAGGAACAAAGAAAGTACCCTCATCCTCCTCTCCTGTCGCAACGGAGGCGGAAGCCCGCCGACGTTCGGGGAAGGGGGTGGCGCGCAGCGCCGGGGGTGAGGGCCTGATCAAGCATAAATAAAACATCATGATTAGCCCCTTGTTCTTTTGTTCCTTTGTTCCTTTGTTCCTTTGCCCAAAGGGCACCCGCCTACAGCTGCTCCTTCGGCTGGCGCAGCAGAACGAGCGTGCGTGGGTGCAGCTCGAAGATCTCGCCGGGTGCCGCGCTGCGCTCCTCGCTGAGCTCGGGCGTGTTCGTGTCGAGCAGCACTTCCCAGCGCGGCTGCTGAGCGTCGCCGGGCAGCTTGAACGGCTGTTCCTCGTCGTGGCCGTTGACCAGCATCAGCAGCACGTCGTCTTTGATCTCTTCGCCGCGCTCGTCGGTTTCTTGCATGGCCATGCCGTTGAGCAGCATGCCCAGCGCGCGCACCGCGCCGTTGACCCACTGCTCATCGGTCATGTCGCTACCGTCGGGCTGATACCAGCAGATGTCGCGCACATCGCCGCCGTGGATCTCGCGACCCTGGAAAAACTTGCGCCGGTGCAGCACGGGATGGCTTTTGCGCAGCTGGATCAGATGCCGGGTGTAGTCGAGCAGCTGCTGATCGCGCGCGCCGACTTCCCAGTTGAGCCACGAGATCTCGTTGTCTTGGCAGTAGGCGTTATTGTTGCCGCCCTGCGTGCGCCCGCGCTCGTCGCCGCCACAGAGCATTGGTACGCCCTGCGAGAGCAGCAGCGTTGCCAGGAAATTGCGCTTCTGCTTTTCGCGCAGCGCGATGATCTCGGGATCGTCGGTCGGGCCTTCGACGCCGCAGTTCCAGCTGATGTTGTGGTTCTCGCCGTCGCGATTGTCTTCGCCGTTGGCCTCGTTGTGCTTCTCGTTGTAGCTGACGAGATCGTTGAGCGTGAAGCCGTCGTGAGCG
>JAFAYS010000890.1 GCA_019240175.1 Chloroflexota bacterium
GAGGCGATGGCCTGCGAGACGGCGGTGGTAGCCTCCGGCATCGGCGGCATTCCTGAGGTCGTGGTGCCCGACGAGACCGGACTGCTGGTCGAGCTTGAGTTGAAGCCGGGCACCTTCGATCCGGTCGATCCCGAGCGCTTTTCCAAAAGCCTGGCCGATGCGATCAACCAGGTGGCGCTGGACGCCAATCTGCGCGAGACCATGGGACGCAACGGTCGCAAGCGCGCGGAGGAGCATTTTAGCTGGGCGGCGATCGCCAAGCGGACGCTGGAGCTGTACCAGTCGCTGGCCAAGGAGCAGCAGTGAGCGCGCCCGGAGACGACGGCGTGAACAGCGAGATCCGCCAGAACAAGGCAACCAAAGAGTGGGTGATCTTCGCGCCGGCGCGCGGCAAGCGGCCCCACGACTTTCAGCAGCGCCACGACGAGGACGCGCCGGTGCCGCCGCACGACGCGCATTGTCCGTTCTGCCCCGGCAACGAGGCCAAGCTGCCGACGGTGATCAAGGAGTGGCGCGACGAGACCGGCGACCAGTGGCAGGCGCGCGTCGTGCCGAACAAGTTTCCGGCGCTCACACCGGACGTTTCGATCCAGCGCTACGCCCAGGGCATCAACATGGCAATGCCAGGCTACGGCCAGCACGAGGTGATCGTGGAAAGCCCGCGCCACGACCAGGATCTCGCGACGATGACGCCGGCAGCCGTGCGCACACTGATCGAGAGTTACTATCAGCGCTACCTGGATCTGTATCAAAATCCGTGTAATGTGTTGATCCAGATCTTTCGTAACCATGGGTCGAGCGCTGGCGCGTCGCTGCGGCACCCGCACTCCCAGGTGATCGCCACGGGCATGGTGCCGCGCGCGATCCGCTGGCGTGAGTACGAGGCCCAGCGCTACTTCGATGAGCTAGGCCGCTGCGTGTACTGCGATACGCTGGCCTTCGAGCTGAGCGATCAACAGCGCGTCGTGCTGGAAAACGCGTCGTTCGCGGCCTTCATCCCGTACGCCGCCGAGTGTCCCTTCGAAACCTGGATCGTGCCCAAGCGCCACCAATCCGATTTCAGCGAGATCACGGAGGCCGAGCGCGCGGATCTGAGCCTGGCGCTGCACACGCTGCTGGCCAAGCTGCACACCAAGCTCAACGATCCCGACTACAACTACACGATCAACACCGGCGCGCGCACGGACCACGAGCCGCAGTCGCACTGGTATCTGCGCATCCGTCCGCGCCTGGTGACACGCGCAGGCTTCGAGATCGGCTCAGGGATGCGCATCAATCCGTCGCTGCCGGAGGCGGACGCCGCGTTTCTCAACGACGATCAGGCGCGTTGAACAAAACCATGCGCGCGGCTCGCAGCTTGCAAGCGATCTGGCAGCCCGAAGCGGTGATCTTTATCGGCCTGCAAGGCAGCGGCAAGTCTTCGTTTTTCAAGGAGCGCTTCTTTGGCAGCCATGTGCGGATCAACCTGGATATGCTGCGCACCCGCCATCGCGAAACGCTGCTGCTGCGCGCGTGCATCGAGATGCAGCAGCACTTCGTCGTCGATAACACGAATCCGCTGCTGGCCGAGCGCGCGAAATATATCGAGCCGGCACGCAAGGCCGGTTTTCGCATCGTCGGCTATTATTTCTGGCCCGACCTGACCGGCAGCATCAGGCGCAACGGGCGGCGCAGCGGACGCGAGCGCGTGCCAACCCAGGCGATCGTCGCGACGGCCAAGCGCATGCAACCGCCCACGCTGGCCGAAGGCTTCGACCAGCTGTATCGCGTGAAGCTCAATCAGGGCCAGTTCGTCGTAGACGAGCTAACCGATAGCGAACCTTGAGAATCGGCAGACAGCGTGTGTCTGATCTAAATCCATAGCCACATCGGAGCGAATTATGGATGTTTTGACTCTCATTCTGGCGGGCGGCGAGGGCAGCCGCTTGAGTATTCTCGGCGAGAAGCGCGCCAAGCCAGCAGTGCCCTTCGGCGGCAAGTACCGGATCATCGACTTTGCGCTCTCGAACGCGGTCAACTCCAATCTGTATCGCGTCGCCGTGCTGACGCAGTACCGGCCACACTCGCTGATGCAGCACATCGGCATCGGCGAGCCCTGGGATCTCGATCGGCGGCGTCCCGATGGCGTGCAGATCTGGCAGCCCTACCGAGGCCGCAGCGATCAAGATTGGTATCGCGGCACGTCGGATGCGCTCTACCAGAATCGCACCTTTATCGCCGAGGATCGCAGCGACATTACGCTGGTGCTTTCCGGCGATCATATCTACAAGCAGGATTATCGCGATCTGATCCGCTACCATCAGGAAAAAGGCGCGGATCTGACGGTGGCCGTGATGCATGTGCGGCCCGACGAGGTCAATCGCTTCGGCATCATGAGCGTCGACAGCGACTACCGCATCACCAAGTTCACCGAAAAGCCGCAGCAGTCCGAGAGCACGCTGGCCTCGATGGGCATCTACGTCTTCAACACCGAGTTTATGCTGCGCCGCCTGGAAGAAGACGCGCAGGACGACAGCTCGGCGCACGACTTCGGCAAAAGCATCATTCCCAAGATGGTCGAGAACGATAACGTGTTCGCCTATCCGTTCGAAGGCTACTGGGTTGATGTGGGAACGATTCAAGCTTACTGGGAAACAAATCTAGAGCTGCTCAAGCCCGGCATCGAGCTGGACCTGTACGATCCCGAGTGGCTGATTCGCACGCGCTCAGGCGAGATGCCGCCGGTCAAATTCGGCCCTCACAGCGACATCCAGAATAGTCTGCTTTCCAACGGCTGCGTGATCAACGGCACCGTGATCAACAGCGTGCTTTCGCCGGGCGTGCGCGTGGAGCGCGGCGCGGTGGTGCGCGACTCGGTGATCATGAGCGATACGACGATTCGCGCTGGCGCGCTGATCGATCGCTGTGTGCTCGACAAGGAGATCATCGTCGGCGAAAACGCGCAGGTCGGCGTCGGCGATGATAACACGCCCAACCAGACCGAGCCGAAGAATATCAACACCGGCATTACGATCATCGGCAAGCGCGCGCACGTCGCGCCCAACGCTACGATCGGGCGCAACTGCCGCATCGACGCCGATATCACGCCCGAAGACTTCGCGCAGCTCGACGTGCCCAGCGGCGCGACGGTCTCGGTGACCAAAGCGCGCAGCGTGTAACAAACCAACGGAACGGCATACTGATGGATTCGGGGCGTATGCGATACGCCCCTACGCGTTTAATGTGGCCTCTGGGCGTGATGTATCACGCCCCTACCCGGTTGCTCTTGTCTAGCGCTTGCCGAGATAGCGGCTGGCCAGGAATGCCGCCGCGCCGGCCATCGCCAGCTTCGCGCCGGTGCTGTTGAGGCCGGAGTTCGGCCCGACCAACTGCTCAAGCAGATCGGGATCTTCGCGACCGGCCTGCTGGGTCATGCGGCCTAGCACACGCGGATCGG
>JAFAYS010001054.1 GCA_019240175.1 Chloroflexota bacterium
ATCCCGGCAGCCGGCAGATGTGCTCAACCGGACGGCTGCTGCGCTACAGCAACGGTGCCTGGACGCTGACACCCGGCGAGGCACATAACTTCCAGCCGGTCGTGCTGGGCCTGTTTCCCGGCACCAATCGTGGCTGGGCCTCGTTCGTCGGCTGCTCGGTGCTCGACAATCATCCGCCGGCCCAGCGCCTGCGCTTCGACAACGGCACGTTCACGCCTGATACCAGCGGCGGCACCGCGATCGTGCCCGACACCTACGCGCTGCTCAGCGAAGATGTGCAGTGGGCCGCAGGCGACGGACGACCGATGCGCTTCAGCGCCGAGTCGCTGCCAACCGAGCGCGTGACGGGCAGCCAGCCGGGCGGGCGCTACTTCCCCGAGACCGGCCACTCGATCGCCGGTGCCTTCCGCCAGTACTACGAGTCGCACGGCCTGGAGCTTGGCGATCGCGGCGTGTCGGCGCGTGAGTCGCTGGCGCTGTTCGGCTACCCGCTGACCGAGACCTTCACCGAGATGAATCCCGACACCGGCGAGCTGCTGATGACACAATACTTCGAGCGCGCACGCATGGAGTATCACCCGAACAATCCCGAGCCCTACAAGGTGCTGCTGGGCCGGCTTGGCGCGTCCTCGCTGATTGGGCGCGAGAACGTGCTGACGCGGCCTACCGGCGACGTGCCGCCCACGCCTCCTGAGTGCGAGCTCTTCATCGAGACCGGCCACACACTCTGCCCGCCACTGAAAGCGTTCTGGCAGAGCAACGGCGGCCTGGCAGTGTACGGCTATCCGATCAACACCGCTCGCAACGAGATCAGCCAGACCGACGGCCAAACCTATCTGACGCAATGGTACGAGCGCGAACGGCTGGAATATCATCCTGAACTGAGCGGCACGCCCTACGAGGTGCTGCTGGGACTGCTCGGCGCTGAAGAGCTGCGCGTGCGAGGGTACGTGCAGTAGCGAAGGAACAAAGGAACAAGCGAACAAGGGAACAAAGGAACAAGCTCTCAGCTTCGACCTTTGCTCCCTGTTCTTTTGTTCCTTTCCACGTTCTCACTGCTATATCTCCTATCCAAGTCTCGACAGATGAAGGAAACTTGCACTTTCTTTGTTCTTTTGTTTCTTTGTTCCTTTGTTCTTCTCGGTCTTTCGTCCACCTTGACGCCGCCTGAGGCATGGACTATACTTTGCACTACAAAAGCAACGACGGGGAAGAGTAGGCTGCGCGCACTACATCAGAGAGCCTGTGGACGGTGCGAACAGGCGTAGGCAGCGGATCGAACATCACCCCTGAGCTGATCGCTGAACCGTGGCGGAGCATGAAACCTTCGCGGCGAAGTAGACCGATCCGGCATCGTCAGCCGTTACCAGCGACGGAGATGTGATAGCATCTCACCGAGCGGACGCATGCGTGCGTCAAGCGGGGTGGTACCGCGGGGTTATAACGCCTCGTCCCTGATTGGGGACGGGGTTTTTTGATCCCTGCCGAACGATCGGCGGGACGATTGCCCGGCCAGATGCGGCACACATCGCGCGGAGCAGACGCCTGATAAGCAGGCGAGTCAAGGAGCTTGTAGCATGGCCTTCAAAGCAGTAGACACACGTGTTTCGTTTCCCGCGCTCGAAAACGAGGTCGCCGATTGGTGGCGTGAGAGCGACGTGGTGAAACGATCGCTTGCAAGCGGTGACCGGAACAAGCCGTTCATCTTTTTCGAGGGGCCGCCGACGGCCAACGGTCGACCGGGCGTGCATCATGTCGAGGCGCGCGTTACCAAAGATATCATCAATCGCTTCCAGCGCATGCGTGGCCATTATGTGATCGGTGCGCGCGGCGGCTGGGATACTCACGGCCTGCCGGTTGAGGTTGAAGTCGAAAAAGAGCTGGGTTTTCGCGGCAAGCCCGACATCGAAAAATATGGCATCAAAGAGTTTAACGCCAAATGTAAAGAAAGCGTGGGCCGGTACGTCGCCGAGTTCGAGCGCCTGACCGAGCGCATCGCCTACTGGCTGGATCTCGAAAATCCGTATGTCACCTACGACAACTCATATATCGAATCGCTGTGGTGGATCGTCAAGCAGCTGTGGGAGCGCGATCTGCTCTTCCGCGACTATAAAACCACCTGGCATTGCCCGCGCTGCGATACCACGCTGGCCGACGCCGAGGTTGCGCTGGGCTACGAAGACGACACCGACGATCCATCGGTCTGGATCAAGTTCAAGGCCAAGCAGACCGATCATCCGCTGGCGGCCAAGCTTGAGGGCGCGTATCTATTGGCCTGGACCACCACACCCTGGACGCTGCCGGCCAACGTGGCACTGGCGGTCAAGCCTAACGCCGAGTACACGCTGGTCGAGCTTGACGGCGTGCGCTACCTGATGGCCGACGCGTTGGTGGCGCAGGTGCTGGGCGAGAACGCGCAGAAACTCGACAGCGTACAAGGCCAGGATCTGGTCGATCTGCGCTACGAGGCGCTCTTCGACGGCGTACCGAGCGAGGGTGAGACCGTAGACTGGAACACGGCCTATCGCGTAGTCGCCGACGATTTCGTCTCGCTGGAAGACGGCACGGGCATCGTGCATATCGCGCCGGCCTATGGCGACCTTGAGATCGGGCGTAAGTACGGCCTGCCGACGCTCTTCTCGGTCGGTCTCAACGGCGCGGTGCTGCCCGAGTTCAACAGCCTGGGCTTTGGCGGCATGTTCTTCAAAGAGGCTGATCCGCTGATCACGCGTAATCTCAAGGAGCGCAGCCTGCTCTTCAAAAGCGCGCGGGTCAAGCATACCTATCCGTTCTGCTGGCGCTGCAAAACGCCGCTGCTCAACTACGTCAAGCGCTCGTGGTACATCCGCACGACGGCCAAGAAGGAGCAGCTCATCAGCAACAACCAGCAGGTCCACTGGGTGCCGGATCATATCAAGAATGGCCGCTTCGGCAACTGGCTGGAAAACAACATCGACTGGGCGATCTCCCGCGAGCGCTACTGGGGCACGCCGCTACCGATCTGGAGCTGCGAGTCCTGCGGCCATATCGAGGTGATCGGCTCGGTGCAGGAGCTGAGCGAGCGCGGTGGCGAAGATTTCGCAAACCTGGATTTGCACCGGCCCTTTGTGGACGCGCCGAGCTGGGATTGCGCCGAGTGCGGCGACGGCGCGATGAAGCGCGTGCCCGACGTGGCCGACGCCTGGTTCGACAGCGGCTCGATGCCGGTGGCGCAGTGGCACTACCCGTTCGAGAATCAGGAGCTGTTCCAGATCGCCGGTCAGGCCGATTTCATCTCCGAGGCGATCGACCAGACGCGCGGCTGGTTCTACACGCTGCATGCCGTCTCGACGATGCTCTTCGATCGGCCCGCGTTTAAGAACGTGATCTGCCTGGGCCACATCCTCGACGTGCGCGGCGAGAAGATGTCGAAGTCCAAGGGCAACATCGTTGATCCGTTTATGCTGCTTGAGCAGTACGGTGCCGATGCGACTCGCTGGTACATGTACGCCAGCGCGCCGCCGTACAATCCGCGCCGGTTCGCGCCTGAGCATGTCGGCGAGATGCTGCGCCAGTTTATGCTGACGCTGTGGAACACCTACGGCTTCTTCGTCACCTACGCCAACCTCGACGGCTGGACGCCCGACAAGCTCAGCCTGCAAGGCTTGCAGCCGATCGATCGCTGGGCGCTGGCCAGCCTCAACAAGCTGGTGCGCGATGTGACGGAGGATCTTGACGACTACGACATCTACCAGCCGACCAAGCGCGTCGAGGCGTTTGTCGAGGAACTGTCGAACTGGTACGTGCGGCGCAACCGGCGGCGCTTCTGGAAATCCGAGAGCGACGCCGACAAGAACGCGGCCTACTCGACGCTCTACACCTGTCTGGTGACGCTGGCCCGGCTGCTCGCGCCGTTCACGCCGTTTCTCAGCGAGGCGATGTATCGCAATCTGGTCGCGGGGCACAGCTCGGACGCTCAATCCAGCGTGCATCTCGCCGAGTGGCCGGTCGCCGACGAGTCGCTGATCGATCAGGAGCTGCTCAACGCGACCGAAACGCTGCTGCACGCGGTGACCGCTGGCCGCGCCGCGCGCAAGCAGAGCGGCGTCAAGGTGCGCCAGCCGCTGCAAGAGCTGCTGGTGCGCGCGCCCACCGCAACGCAGACCAACGCGCTGCGGCAGTTCGAGGAAGAGCTGCGCGACGAGCTGAACGTCAAAGCGGTCAAGTATCTCGAAGGTGCGGGCGGCATGGTCGAGTATCGCTTCAAGCCGAATCTCAAGCTGGTTGGCAAGAAGTACGGCAAGCAGGTGCCGAGCATCAAGGCCGCACTGGAACAGCTAGCCGGAGCCGAGGCCGCCGAGGCCGGTCGTCGCGCCGAGGCGGGCGAGTCGATCGCGCTGACGGTTGACGGCCAGGCGCTAGAGCTGCTGGCGGACGAAGTGCTGGTCGAAACCTCGTCACCTGAGGGCTACTCCGTGGCCGACGACGGCGGCGTGCTGGTCGCGCTGGACACCACGCTGACCGACGAGCTACGGCTGGAAGGCGCGGCGCGCGATCTGGTGCGTGTAATCCAGGATGCGCGCAAAGAAGCGGGCTTCGAGATCGCCGATCGGATCGAGCTGTACCTGAGCGGCATCGGCAGCCACCACGAGGGCGTATCGTTGGAGCAGCTGATCGAGCGCTACGGCAGCTACATCCAGAACGAGACGCTGGCCAAAGAGCTGCGTATGAGCGCAGTGCCAGAGCAGGTCCGCGCGATCGCAACCGAGATCGGCGGCGTGCCGCTTGAGATCGGCCTCGTGAAGGCATAGAGTGGCGGTCGGATCATGAGTTTTGCGGGACGGGCGTGTATGCGTCCGTCCCGGTTTTCATCTACGACACATGCGTCATACATTTTTGGCGTCCGTACGGTATAATACGCCCCGCATTACTAGCACCCCTCGTATCCAAGCTTATGTTTGCTCCTGAGTGTCCGCTTTGTCGCCATGACAGCGCGGGTCAGCAGAGTCGCTGCCGGCTCTGGTTCAGCCTTTAGCAAGGAGAAGATCATGCGGAGTAAGCTCGTCGTCGTTCTGTCGCTGGTCGCCGTTATGCTCGCCGCGATCGCGCCCGCCCGCGCCATCACCTACGGCCAGCTGGACGGCAACCGTCATCCCAACGTCGGCGCGATGGTGGCGGAATGGCGCGCCGCCGGCCAGAAAGATCTGTTTTGCACCGGCACGTTGATCTCGCCAACTGTGTTTGTTACCGCTGCTCACTGCACCGCCTATCTCGAAGCGCTGGGCCTTGAGCAGATCTGGGTCACCTTCGACTCGCACTTCAACGCCGCGACCGCCACGCTCTACCCCGGCACGCTGCACACCAATCCCGGCTACAACCAGCGCCAGTCGGATAGCGGCGATATCGCTGTAGTGGTGCTGGATCAGCCGATCACGCATCTGACGCCGGCCCGGCTGCCCACCGCTGGCCTGCTGGATCAGCTGCGGGCGCAGAACGGCCTGAAAGATCAGACCTTCACTGCGGTTGGCTACGGCGCGCTGGAAGCCACGCGCAGCGACGGACGCCCGGTCAACAATACCAGTGTCGATCGGCGCTTCTCGACCTCGCGCTTCAACGCGCTTAATCCGGGCTACATCCGCCTTTCGCAGAACAACGCGACCGGCGACAGCGGCACGTGCTACGGCGATTCGGGCGGCCCGAACTTCCTGGGCACCTCGGATGTGCTCGCAGCCATCACGACCACCGGCGACGCGCTGTGCTGGGCGACCAACGTCGACTACCGCCTCGACACGCAGTCGGCGCGCACGTTCTTGGCGAATTATGTCACGCTGCCCTAGCTGATCGCTTGCCAACCGGTAGAATGAGCAACGCGCCCGGATCAGATCGATCTGGGCGCGTCGTTTTGCCGGCTAGAGTGAAAAATATTCTATAGATGGTGAGGATACGCGTGGAGCATGTGGCTAGATCGCGTTCAAGCAGATGTGGTGCTCAGCCAATCAGCGCGGCCCGATCGATGCCCGGCAGATTGAGCTGCATCTCGGCATCGCCGCGCATACCCAGCGCGGAGCGAATTGTGTCGACGACCTGCTGCCGATGCGCGGTCACATTGACTACATCCAGCTCGTCGGTGTCGATCGTTGTCACCGGGCACAGATCAAAGCGGCGCAGCCAGTCCTCATAGCGGCGATTCAGATGCTCAAGATAGGATCGTGGGATCTGGCGCTCGGAAGATCGCGCCCGCCCATTGATGCGCTCGCAGAGCGTGGAAACATCGGCCCGCAGATAGATCACCAGCGTCGGCGGCGGCGTAGAGTGAGTCAACGCCTGATAAAGCCGCCGGTAGGTGCGAAAATCGCGATGCGAGAGAATGCCCTGCTCCAGCAAGCCTTTGACGAAAACCTCGTAGTCCTCGTACATCGAGCGATCCTGCACGACCGAGATCGGCGTGTCGGCGATCTCCTGCTGCTGCTCGAAGCGCTGCGACAAAAACCAGATCTGAGAGTGAAAGCCCCACCGCTCGCGATTGGCGTAATAATCCTCAAGGTACGGATGATCCGCAACCAGCTCATAGTAGGGCTGCCAGTCGAACACATCTGCTAAAATGCCTACCAGAGTGGACTTGCCGACGCCGATGTTTCCGGCAATGCTGACGTAATGCCGCCGTCCGTGTGGTTCTGTCGCCACAGATTTGCTCCCATGTCGCTCTTCGCCGCCCAACAACCTCGCGAGGGGTCGTCGCGATTATAGCATACTGCTCTGGCCCCAAGCAGGTTTTTTCAGCCGGTGAATTGAACATCTGTACGACAAAAGCCCGTAGCCGATCGCAGTCAGGGCTGGTACACTCCTGTTCCTTTACGGGAGACATACACATGGATGTTAAGGCTGTTATTTTCGATGCCGACGGTGTGCTGCTCACCTCAGGCTTCTTCTCCGAGGAGCTTGAGCGCAGCTATGGCCTGCCCACATCCGCTACGCTGCCTTTCTTCACCAGCGCGCTTGAGCCATGCCTGGTGGGCCAGGCCGACCTGAAGCAGGAGCTAGCACCATTCCTCAAGCAGTGGAGCTGGCCCGGCTCGGTGGATGACTTTATCGAGCGCTGGTTTAGCCACGGTGCCAGCGTTGACCCGCGCATCGTCGCGACGATCGCCGAGCTACGCCGGCGCGGCCTGCGCTGCTATCTGGCGACCAACCAGGAGCCCTACCGCATGGCCTACATACGCGAGCAGATGGGCTTCGAGCAGATCTTCGACGACTTCTTTTTCTCGGGCGGGATCGGCTGCAAAAAAACCGATAGCCGGTTTTACCAGGTGGTCATGCAAGCAACCGATCTGCGCGGTGCTGAAATCCTGTTCTGGGACGATACCTTCGAGAATATTGTCGCGGCGCGTGAGCAGGGCTGGCACGCCGAGCACTACCGCTCGTTCGAGGAATTCGAGCAGACGCTGGCAACATACCTGCAGAACGCTTAAGCAGCGCGCGGCACGAAGATTTCGTGCCGCGTCTTCACTGCTGTGATGTTGAAGCATGCTCGCTAGGTGAACGGAATACGGATCAAGACGGTCGTGCCCTGGCCAAGCTGCGAGCTCACTTCCCAACTGCCGCCGATCAGCTGCGCCCGCTCGCGCATGTTGAGCAGGCCAAAGCTGCTGCGCTGCATGTAGTTCCCCTGTGTGCGGCGCACATCGAAGCCGCGCCCGTTATCGCGAATCTCGACAACCATCGCCGCGCCGTCGTCCCAGACGCGAATCCAGACATCGCTGGCGGCGGCGTGCTTGCGTACGTTGCTCAGCGACTCTTGAATAATAATAAACATCGCCGATTCGGCCTCCACCGACAGGCGGCGTAGATTCGTCGGTGCGTCCAGATGGATCAGCAGCTCGTTGGAGTCGTAGAAGCGCGCGATGTACTTATGCAGCACGACGACCAGGCCTTCCTCGGCGATGCCCAGCGGACGTAGCTCGTACAGCACGGTACGCAGATCCTGAGTCGCGCGATTCAGCTGATCGCGCAGGCCATCAAGCGCGCGAGGCAATTGATCTGGTGCTCGCTCGGCGACGCGGCGCACATACTGCACATTCAGCTCAGCCACCGCGACCTGCTGAACCGGCCCGTCGTGGAGGTCACGCGCCATCTGGGTGCGCACCTCGACCTCGCGCCGGAGCAGCCGCTCACGCTCGATCCGCAACGACTCGGCGAGCTGATCGACCTCGGCTTCGACCTGCTTGGCGCGCATCAGCTGGCCGATCTGATGGCCAAAGGTCGTCAGCAGCGCCAGTAGGTCGGGATCGACGGCCTTGCTGGTACGGCTAAACAGCCCGAGCACACCGCAGATCGCGCCGCCGCCAACGATCGGCAGGGAGAGCGCGGCCTCAAAGCGGGCTGAAGATGGGCCCAGCGGCTCGATCAGATCGGCCTCTTGCAGCTCGTCGGCGATCCACAGCGGCGTGTTGCTGGTCCACACGCGGCCAACGATCCCGGCGTCGGGAGCGAAGAGCGCCTGTTGGTCGAAGATCGAGGCGGCCTCCTCGTCCAGATCCCTTGTCTCCCACAGCGAGATACAGCGCAGCAGCGTGGTCTGTGCATCGACCGCCCAGACCGCGCCCAGATCCCAGCCCAGCGTTTCGCAGAAGGTTTGTAGAATGTCGCGCAGGGCAGCATCGAGGGTTGCCGCCGTGAGCGGCGCACGCGTGACGGCGCTATGCAGCTTGAGATGCAGATCCAGCTTGGCGCGCGCATGACGATCCACCTCTTCGGCGGCACCTTGACGCGACAGCGCGTTGGTCAGCAGCGTCGTCGCCAGCACAAAATCGTCGAGCGAGACCGCCGGGTCCGGCGCGACGACATGCAACGCGCCCACATAGCGCTCGTTGCTGCTCAGCGGGATCGTCAGTAGCGGCGTGTCGGCGCACTCATGCCAGAGCGGAAAGCGCTGCCGGGGCGCAAACTGGCGCTCGGCCTGAAGCAGCTCGTGCATCACATACTCCGTCAGCGTGCCATGCGTCACCACGATCGGCGCGGCGGCTGGCTGCTGGTAGGTGATCATACAGCCGCTCGCGCCGGCACCGCTGCACATCAGCTCGGCGGCGACGGTCAGCAGTTGAACGGTATCGCGACCATCAAGCGTGGTGAGAAAGCAGAGCTGTCGCCAGCGTTGCAGGCTGTTCAACGGTCGGGGAAGTGGACCTTCAGAAATCATGTCAAGCATCGATCATCCTTAGCCGAAACATTCGGCGAGCTAAGCCCTGATCACCCTCAAGCTGAACATTGTGCAACCCGGCACCTGCGGCTTCAGCTTTGAGCACCGCCGATCGGATGTTCAACCCTTATTCTTCAAGAGCAACTACGACGCGGCCAGATCCAGCGATTGCAGCCGCGCCTCGGACGGCTGGCCCGAAGCGTCCCAGCCATGCGCGGCGTAGTACTGCGGCAGCAGCTGCGCCAGATCGACCAGCTGCCCGGCGGCCCGGCCCTCACCGATCGGCGTTTCGCGCCAGCGTTTTGGCAGTGTATCGCGCACGCCCTCGCGGGTCAACATCATGCGCTCCAGCGTCACGATCCGTTCGCCCAGCTTGGCCAGATTGGCCGAGGTCCACTTGACGCCGGTCGCCAGCGTGGCCAGCTCTGCCATCTCGGCAGGCGAGATCGCGTAGGCCAGCAGGCCCCAGCGCCGGCACAAACCCAGCGCGTCCAACGCGGCAGCCAGACGCTCATGCCAGAGCAGACGGCTGACCTCAACCGGCACGTCGGGCGTGCGGCTAAAATCGGGCATGAATTCGGGTGGCGTTTGCAGCAGGCCGGAGAGCGGCAGCGCCATGCGGTAATCGCCCGGCCAGGTGCTGGTCGCCAGGTGCAGCGCGATCACCGGCAGCGGACGCGGATCGATCGGCGAGAGCGCGCCGCCGTAGACCTGCGGAGCAAACGCCTCGCTGCCCCAGAAGATCGCCTGCATCTCGCCAACGCCGAGGCTGAGCACACCGCCGACGCCTTCTTTGCGCCCAATCTTATCGATCACGTCGAGCAGCGTCTGGCCGTCCGCCCAGGGCAGCGGCGGCGTGCGGTGCAAGCCCTGCTGCTGGCACTCCATCAAAAACGCGATCGCGTTGGCCGTCGCGGTCACATCCAGGCCCAGCCGCAGACAGCGCTCGTTGGCTAGCAGCACCACTTCGAGATCCGAGATGCCGCAGCGCACGCCGAAGCCCAGCAGCGCCTCAAGATCGGGCCGGGGCATCGGCATGCCGTCGCGCTGCACGAAGTCGGCGTAGCAGTGGATCGGACAGCTGCCGTGTGGCTGCTGCTTGCCGCGCAGGCCCAGTGTTGCCCGCGAGAGCGCCAGCATGCCGCCGAAGACGCCATCCTGGCCGTTGCGCGCCGTGACGGCGCCCTGATCGTTGAGCAGGTTGATAAAGGCCGCGCTGCCGAAGCGTCGCACATCGGTCGCCTGCGCCAGCGTTTCGCAGCGCTGAATGAGCGTCTCGCCAAGCTGACGCAGCCCGGCCTCATCCCGCGCCGGCACTACGTCGCCGCCCTGGATCACGATCGCTTTGATGCGCTTGTTGGCCATGACCGCGCCCGCACCGGCTGGCTCGACCAGATAGCGCCCATCCACGACCATGGTTGCGTAGGCTACGCCCGCCTCGCCAGCCGGACCCAGCGCCAGCACATGCGCGTCGTCGCCGTACTCGGCCCGCAGCGCCGCCGCCGTCGAGACGGTATCCAGGCCCAGGAAATTCGCCGCTGGGATTAGCTCAGCTCCGTCGGGAGAGATGTGGATGATCGACCACTCCTCGGCCACGCCGGCGATGATCAGCAGCGCAACGCCGGCTCGTCGCAGCGCGTTGCCCCACTCGCCCTCGGCCCAGCCTTGCGAGAGCAGCCGTGTCAGCGGCGCGATCGTGCCCACGAAGATGCCAGCCGTGCCGACAGCGCCAGTGCCAGCCAGCAGACCCGGCGCGAAGATCAGCGGATTTTCGGGAGCCAGCGGCGCTAGATCGGGAGGCAGCGCCGAGACTAGTTTCGCGGTTAGGCCGCGTCCGCCGCCAAACAGCGTGCGCCAGGCAGTCGGGAGCACGCGGCGCTGCTGGCTACGCGTGTCTAGATGTATCCGCAAAGCAGAAGCAGAATCGTTCATCATTGCGGTATTAAACGAGGAGTTGCAGCCGCTCACAATGACGCGTCGGTCTTGTTTGGTGCTAGCACAGACGGTACGAGGGATACGGAAGAACCTAGAACCCAGAACCTAGAACCTAACGGAGAACAAAGAACAAGAGAACAAAGAACAGAGGGAGAGCCACTGCTAGGTGAAGGAAACATGCAATCTCAGATAGGTAGGCAGACGTAAAGAGTACAAGCCATGACCTTCAATGAAATCTTGAAAAATCGAGATGTTTAAGCACTACGAGATAGGATTGCTTGCAACGCATTATTGATATGACTTTGGCTCTGTATAAGCAAAGTTGCTAAGCTTTAGATGCTGATGGTTTATTATCATTTCGGGCATCAATAAGGACAATATTAGGATTCTCGGCCAAATTAAGGGTAGTCAGAATACCTTGAACTTTGCGAAGTTCTGCTTCTGTAAAGTATAGAATTATCTTGATAGACGGATTTGTAGCGTCACTTGCTTTCTCGTAAATAGGAACTTGCTTCTCTAAATTTCGCTGGAGTTGACTATTACTTGCAAGCTTAAATTCCACGAGAGTCGCATCTTTACTCCCTCTAGAAACTTTATAATCTACTGGACCTCTACCATTATTCACCTCTCGATTTACATCAGATGGTGTGGCAAACCACGTCAAACGAAAGAAAAGCTGCAAATCCACTTCACGCCGTATCGGAACATCACCGTCATAGAAAACTTTATATCCATCCTTATTTTCGATAACATCCTTGAGGTACATGACTCGATCGTATGTTTCATCATATGTATTCGTATGCGATTGGTAGAAATTAGTTTCGCCAATAAGTTTTTCTACTAACTCTTTAATATTCCGAATATACAGATTTTCTGTCTCACTCACTTTCTGCTGGCTAACATTCTTCGCTCTTTCACCATTATCTTCCTTATAACGAATATAATAATCAATAATCTCAGGATGATTATTAATAGCTTGAATAATAACCTCCTCAATATCTTTCTTCTTTGGCTTTTCGGGAATAGACTGTAATAAAAATGCATTGATTTGGGCACGTAGCTGCTCGTTAGGAAGGGCAGCCACAATGTCATCAAAATCCCTTATAAGATCTGTCTTGTTAATCCATGTATCATCCTTGGTCAAAATATCTTTTGGAGTTAAGATAACGTAGTCATTAGCAAAATAAGGCAAATCAAAAATACCCCTCTCCCACGATCTTGTTTCATAGTTAAATCGAACCCTATCAACAGTTACTCTTCTCCTTAGTTCTGGATTTACATACTCTATAGCAAAGCTCTGAGTGTATTCAAGCAAAAATGCTTTGATAAGATTCGTTGTAAAGTCACTAATATTATCTTTACCTACACCATCTTTGACAAGACATAACTTTTCTAAATGGCTACTTCTTGTTACTTCTTCATCACCAAAATTCGTGAACACTGTGTAGAGGTTTTGATTAAGGGCATTAGCAAAGTCTTTTCCTAAACCACTCCCATAATTTCCGACCATGCTATATCCCAACCAATTCTGGCGCACTTCTGAGAAATAGAACCAACTTCGTAATAAACCAAGCCTGATGCCAGGCTGGGCAGACATTTCGCGTAAAAATCTCACATATCTAATGATCTCACTATGAAGCTGTTGATATTCTGGTTTGGTACTATTGAAAAGAAGAAACGGATCTACAAATAAAGGTAGATCATTTACGAGAGAGATGTTGAATGCTCCATACTGCTCAAGTGTTTCAGGTGCTACCTCGAAGAAGTCCGAAAAATGGATATTGACTGTCATGAGCAATCCTTCGATGGGCATGCAATATTTGGGAAATTGTACCAAATCGCTCGGTTTGTTTCAGCTATAGTGCCTCCTTATAGTTCTTAACTAGAAGCCACCTAACAAGAGAATTAAGGGACCGCTCTTCCCCTCGCCTGCTGCAGCAAAGGCTAATTTGTTCCCTTGTTCCCTTGTTCCTTTGTTTGCCGGGTGCCATGCTATAATCGCGCTCAGGAACCGATACGCGGGAGAATTTATGGCCGAGCTTGGCGCATTTACATTCGTACTGCATAGCCATTTGCCATACTGTCGCGAGGCGGGACGCTGGCCGCATGGCGAGGAATGGCTGCACGAGGCTGCCGCCGAAACCTATATTCCGCTGCTCAACGCCCTGTATGATCTGATCGCGGAAGGCATCGAGCCCAAGCTGACGCTTGGCATCACGCCGATCCTGGCTGAGCAGCTTGCCGATCCGTTGGTGCTGGAACATCTTGTCGAGTATTTACAGGCCAAGATTGCCGCCGCCGACGCTGAGATCGAGCGCCAGCACACGCTCAAAACACGCCGCCCAGCCGAGCAGCCAGGCGCGGAGCAGCGATCGCCAGCCAAAGCCCTCCTGGCACGCTGGCACCGCGACTGGTACACCACGATTCTGCGCTCGTTTCAACAGCGCTACCATGGCGATATCATCGGGGCGTTTCGCGCGCTGCAAGACCAGGGCATGATCGAAATTATGACCAGCGCGGCCACACATGCCTATCTGCCGCTAGCCAGCCGCGACTCAACGATCTTTGCGCAGATTCAGGTCGCGATCGAAAGCTATCAGCGCCATTTTGGGCGCGCGCCACGCACGATCTGGCTGCCCGAATGTGCATATCGTCCGGCGTATATCGAGAACGGCTTGCGCAAGCCGGGAGTCGAAGAGTTTTTGCAGGCGCAGGGCGTGCGAGCGTTTTTCAGCGAAACCTTCATGATCGAAGGCGGCGCGGCGCATACCGTGCACGGCGAAGCTGGCGGCATCTATGCCGGCACTCCACGGCGGCAGCTTGAGGCCTGGGACGAGCCGCCGCGCCGGCGCACAACCTACCAGCCCTACAAGGTATATCACTCAAATGTCGCGGTGATCGGGCGCAATCGGCAAACCGGCCTACAGGTCTGGTCGGCCAGCGAGGGCTACCCCGGCGAGCCGCTGTACCGCGAGTTTCATAAAAAAGATCCTGTTAGCGGCCTGACCTACTGGCGCATCACCGGCACACATATGAGTCTGGATCAGAAAGACTGGTACAGTCCCAAGGCGGCATTTGCCAAAGCCAACGAGCACGCCCGACATTTTGCCGAGCTGGTAGAATCACTGCTGAGCGACTACGCACAGCAAAGCGGCGGGCCTGGCTATCTGGCATCGGTGTACGATACCGAGCTATTTGGTCACTGGTGGTTCGAGGGCGTGAGCTGGCTCAAGCAGGTGCTGCGCGAGCTGCACTGGCACGCCGATCTTCAGCTGATGACGACCAGCGAATGCCTGTCCGCGTATCCGCCCGCTGAGGCCATGCCGCTGCCCGAGGGCTCCTGGGGCCAGGGCGGCGATCACACCGTCTGGCGCAACGAGCAGACCGAATGGCTCTGGAGCCTGATCTACCGTGCCGAGCGACAGATGGAAGAGATCGTGGCGGCGTTTCCCACGCCCAGCGCGGACGAAGCCTACACGCTGAACCAGATCGCCCGCGAGCTGCTGCTGCTAGAGTCCAGCGATTGGCCGTTTTTGATCACTACCGGCCAGGCGCACGAATATGCATCCCAGCGCTTCAAGGAGCATCTCGCCCGCTTCAACCTGCTGATCCTCAAGCTCAATCAGAGCGATCTGGCCGAGGCCCGCCGGCAGGCGGAGCTGTTCTACACTCGTGATAATCCATTTCCAACGATCGACTATCGGGTCTTTGCCGAGCGCGAAGGCAGGGCCGGAAGTCGTTATAACACCGCATCCGTATGAAAATACTTATCTTTGGCAACGATAGCGCGGCGCATGTGCTGGGCTGGAAGCTGGTCAACAGCGCGTTTGTGCAGGAGATTATTCTCGCGCCGGGCAACGGCGGCACCAGCTTCTTCGGCGCATCGGTAGTTCTGCCGCCCGAGGATCTGAACGGGCTCACCAGTTTCGTGCTGCGTGAGTCGATCGATCTGGTAGTGTCGGATCTGGCCGGGATCGCGGCGGGCATTCCCGACGAGGTCGGCGCGCTGCCGCTGCCGGTTGTCGGCTCGAACAGCGCGCTCAAGCCGCTGCACTTCAGTCGCTGCGCGGCGCGCGAGTGGCTGCAGCAGCACGGCCTGCCCACACCACGCGGACGTGTCTGCACCAGCCAGCAGCAGGCCGAGAAATACGCGGCCACGCTGATGCATCCGCTGCTGGTCGCCGCCGACGATCCGGCAGGACCGGCAATTATCTGCACCGAGCGCACAGCTGTGCCACAAGCGATCGACGATTGTTTGGACGTGAACATGCGCGCTGGCGTGATCGTTGAAGAGGTTGTGAACGGGCCGCAGGTGACAGTATCGCTGCTGACCGACGGCAAGACCGCCGTGCCGATCCCGGCGACGCGGCTGTATGGCGCGCCAAATCAGCCCTACGCGCGGCCCACTGGTGTTCACAGCGCCAGCACAGCGCTCTGGAATCGCCTGGAAGCGCATCTTGAAACCCAGATCCGCCAGCCGCTCCTGGCAGCGCTACAGGCCGATGATCGCGGCGCGTGCGGTTGGATCGGCACCACCTGCATGATCGGACAGCGCGGCCCCTTGATCCAGTCGCTGCACCTGATGCCTTCCGGCCTGGAGCTGGCCGCAACCTTGACGCGGCTCGACAGCGATCTGCTGCCTTTGCTGATCGGCAGCGCGCGCGGCACACTGGCGGCGGCACCACAGCCCGTATGGCGATCCGAGGCCACCGTGGGCGTGCGCTGACACGATCGACCACCGCCGGTCCCGG
>JAFAYS010001104.1 GCA_019240175.1 Chloroflexota bacterium
CGGGCACCACACGTCCGGCGACGTACAGCATGCGATTGGGCAGATCGACCTGGGTGCGTGCCAGGGCACAGGCCTCGCTGACGCGCAGCCCACAGCCGAGCAGCACATGCAGCAGCGCAAAATCGCGCGGATGCTTTTCGGCAGCGCGCAGCAGCGCGGCGACCTGCTGGCGGCTCAGCGTTTGCGGCAGCACATACTCGTGCGACGGCTGCTCAAGCTTCTCCACCGGCGACTGGCGCACCAGCCCGAGATGGACGACAAACTCGAAGAAGTGTCGCGCCGACGAGCGCTTGCGGGCCAGCGTCGCGCCGGTCGCCTCGTGCTCCTGAAGCTCGGCCAGCCAATGGCGCAGATCCTCGGTCGAAGGCACGTCGTCACCGCGATCGTTGCCCAGCATCCAGGCGCGCAGCTGCTCCATATCTTTGATATAACCGTGGATCGTCAGCGGGCGGCGATTCTGCGCCCGGAGATGACGCTCGAACTCTTTGAATGCGTAGCTCCACCACGCTTCCGGCATAAGACTCCTCCTTTGAGGCTGGATTGTCGCACACATATTCTAGAATCATTGGCGACAGCGCGCAACTAGACGAGTCAAAATCAGTGCAAAATGCCGATCTTTTACTTCGTTTCGAGGTTTGACAAAGGATTATACTGAAAGTAGTATGGCCCGCACCCGCTAAACTTGACCACGGCCTGTCGGCTTATCCGGGGAGGTACAAGGATGTTCGTCCATCGTTGGAAGCGCGCGGCACTACTCCTGCCGCTGGTAGCACTGCTCGCCTCGGTGCTGCCGTATCAAACGCCCGCCGTCCTGGCATCGCACACGCCCGACCCGACCAGCGTCACGATCGCCGGCAGCTTGCAAGAAGAGCTCGGCTGTCCCGGCGACTGGCAGCCCGAGTGCGCCGCCACGCATCTCACCTACGATGCCGCCGATACTGTTTGGCAGCGCAGCTTTACCGTCCCCGCCGGCGACTACGAATATAAAGCCGCGCTCAACAATAGCTGGACCGAGAACTATGGCCGCAACGCATCGCCCGGCGGCGCGAACATTCCGCTTTCGCTTCCCAGCGCTGGCCCGGTCAAGTTCTACTACAGCCACGCCACGCACTGGGTCACCTCCAACCGTAACGCCGTGATCGCGACGGCGGCGGGCAGCTTCCAGAGCGAGCTTGAGTGTCCCACCGACTGGTCGCCCGATTGTCTGCGCTCCTGGCTGCAAGATCCCGATGGCGACGGCACCTACACCTTTCTCACTACCGCCTTGCCCGCCGGCAACTATGCGGTCAAAGTCGCGATCAACGAAAGCTGGGACGAAAACTACGGCGCGAACGGCGTTCCCGGCGGCGCGAACATCGACTTCACGGTGCCCGAGGATGGTGCCGAGATCTTCTTTAGCTACAATGCCGTCACACATATCCTGACGATCAGCGCCGAGGGCGCGCCCAAGGGCAACCTGGGCCTGGCCAAAGCCCACTGGGTCACCGCCGACACGATCGCCTGGCAGGTTCCCGGCAGCGCGAACAACACCTACACGCTGCACTTCGATCCCAATGGCGATCTAAGCCTGACACCGGACGGCGTGACTGGCGGCAACTCGGTCGAGCTCACCTACGATCCGGCGGGCCTGAGCGCGGCAGTGCTGGCGAAATTCCCGCATCTGGCCGGCTACACGGCGCTCAAGCTGGATCTTGACGAGTACAACGCTCCCGATATTCGCCAGGTGCTCAAAGAGCAGATCGCGGTCTCGGCCACGGAGAGCGACGGCGACCTGATCGACGCGACCTCGCTGCAAATCCCCGGCGTGCTCGACGATCTGTACACCTACAGCGGTGAGCTGGGCGTGATCTACGACAACAACGTCCCGACGCTCAAGCTGTGGGCACCGACGGCGCGCTCGGTCAAGCTGCACGTATTCGCCGACTCCGATCCCGACACCACCAGCACGGTCTATCCGCTCGAAGGCGACGAGCTGAGCGGCGTGTGGAGCATCACCGGCGATCCGAGCTGGACCAACAAGTTTTATCTGTACGAGGTCGAGGTGTTTGCGCGCACGACCGGCCAGGTTGAGCGCAATCTCGTCACCGATCCATACTCGCTGAGCCTATCTACCAACAGCGCCCGCAGCCAGATCGTGAACCTCGCCGATCCCGCGCTAGCACCGCCAATGTGGGAGCAGACGATCAAGCCACAGCTCACAGCGCCCGAAGACATCGTGCTTTACGAGCTGCATGTGCGCGACTTCAGCGCCAGCGATCCCAAAGTTCCCGCCGAGCACCGCGGCACATTCAAGGCTTTCACCGATACCGGCTCCAACGGCATGCAGCATCTGCGGGCGCTGGCGCAGTCCGGGCTGACACATGTACACCTGCTGCCGGTCTTCGACATCGCGACGATCAACGAGAACAAGGCCGAGCGCGAAGATCCCGATCCGGCGCTGCTGGCTAGCTATCCCGCCGACTCGGAGGAGCAGGCGCGCATTGTCGAGGAGTACGCCGAGCGCGACAGCTTCAACTGGGGCTACGATCCGTTCCACTACACCACGCCCGAGGGCAGCTACGCGACCAATCCCGACGGCTCGACGCGCATCCTTGAGTTCCGCGAGATGGTCCAGTCGCTCAACCAGAGCGGGCTGCGCGTGGTCATGGACGTGGTGTATAACCACACCAACGCCAGCGGCCAGGACGAGAAATCGGTGCTCGACAAAGTCGTGCCGGGCTATTACCATCGCCTGAACGCCAGCGGCAGCGTCGAGAATTCTACCTGCTGCCAGAACACCGCCACCGAGCACAACATGATGGAAAAGCTGATGGTCGACTCGGTGGTGACCTGGGCCAAGTACTATAAAGTCGATGGCTTCCGCTTCGATCTGATGGGCCATCACATGAAGGAAGACATGATCAAGGTCCGCGACGCGCTCCAGGCGCTGACGCCAGCGAATGACGGCGTGGACGGCTCCAAGATCTATGTTTACGGCGAGGGCTGGGACTTTGGCGAGGTTGCCCAGAACGCGCGCGGCATCAACGCCACGCAGCTCAACATGCCCGGCACCGGCATCGGCACCTTCAACGATCGGCTGCGCGACGCGGTGCGTGGCGGCGGTCCGTTCGACATCGAGCAGGCGCTCAAGAAGCAGGGCTTTATCAACGGTCTGTACTACGATCCCAACGATCTCGATCAGGGCGACGCCGACGCGCAAAAAAGCCGCCTGCTGCTCAATCAGGATCAGATCCGCGTTGGTCTGGCCGGCAACTTGCGCGACTACCTCTTCACCGATCGCACCGGTGCGCAGGTCAAGGGCTCCGAGGTTGATTACAACGGTTCGCCCACGGGCTACACGCTCGATCCGCAGGAAGTAATCAACTACGTCGAGGCTCACGACAACCAGACGCTCTTCGACATCGTGCAGACCAAAGCGCCCGCCGACGCCACGATCGCCGAGCGGGTGCGCATGCACAACCTGGGCATGGATCTTGTCGCGCTGACGCAGGGCGTGCCCTTCTTCCAGGCCGGCCAGGACATGCTGCGCTCCAAGTCGCTGGATCGCAACAGCTTCAACTCCGGCGACTGGTTCAACAAGCTCGATTTCACCTACGAGACCAACAACTGGGGCGTTGGATTGCCGCCGGGC
>JAFAYS010001182.1 GCA_019240175.1 Chloroflexota bacterium
GCCGCATCGACTGCCCGCAAAACTGAATTAGATAGATACTTAACGCAGAGTGGTGATCCACGAGACTGGTCACCTGATAAGGGTGAGGGATTTAAGGGATTTGATGAAGTGGCAGAGGAAGTGAAGGATTTGCATCCTGGTAATGCAACCCTTCACGGACTTCTTGATGCAGTTGTTGGCCGACGTACTACACGCAACCGGTTATTCCATGATCAACGCCAAGCAGGATTGACAGTAACCGAGGATAAATGCCTTGATGCTTTACTTGACCTTTTCGAATTAGCCGGGAAGCTTTGGGGAACTAACTTCAGGCGCATAGTAGATAGCAATGCTGTGGTACGTACACAGAGAGCCGTGTTGTACTTCAAGAGTAAAGCGCGAACGCGTGGCTATCTACTCAATGAATACAATACACTTGTCGGCCAGCAGAGAAAACCCACATTGAACCCAGCAGCCCAAGGTTATGATTGTCATGTATTACAAGATGATGCAACTGCATTCTACAACAGACTCAAAACACATCTTGAGGAAAAAATCATTCGGTCGCGTAATGAGATAACACGACTTCAAGCAATGAAGCGTCCACCAGCCGATCGTGGTGCTAAAGTAGCGATGCAGGAACAGGAAATTACCGTCTGCGAAGAACTGCTACATGACTGCTTTGGTGTTATTGTCGCCCCATGACATGTCGCTTGTCCTGTAGCCTCCAAATTTGACACATTAGGCATAATCCAGACATGTTCCAAGCAGATGGTTGCGGGTTCGAGTCCCGTCTCCCGCTCCAAACACAGCAAGAAAGGGATGGAGCATGAAAACTCCGTCCTTTTTTTGTTGTTTTCCCCACACGCACCTCGAAATGCATATACTGCACTGAGTACCTGATCGACATTGGCACTAGTTCCCTGGTCGAACAGTGGATGCTGCATCGGGATCAGATAGTGTCAAGCCGCGACCATCCCAGCACCAGCGCGCGCTGCGCCTCGGTCGCTGGTGAAGGACGCTGACGATCCGGCGTGGGCAAGCGCAGATGAGCGAGCCGATCCAGCGCTGCTGGCCCAGCCAATCCATGCCGTACCAGGTAGCAGCCGATCACCGTACCGGTTCGGCCAACCCCACCCCGACAATGAACATACACGCACTGCTCGCGGGCCAAGGCATTGTCCAGTAGATCCAGAATTGCGCGCATCTCGGCGGGCGTTGGCACATCCTGATCCCGAATTGGCATCGCGACATGAGTGATCGCGGCGTCGGGCGCGACCAGTGGCAGCAGCGCGGCGTATGACGGAACCGCGTACTCGCCCGGCTCGGTCAGATCGATGAACAGCGTCACCCCAGCGGCAAGCACGCGCCGTAGCTTCCGGAGCGCCACCGCGCGGTCCACGGCTCCCGGCGATTCACCGGCCAGCAGACGACCAGGCAGCACCCAGTACGAGCCTGGCAACGGACGGCGCGGCGCGTCGAAATCAGCACATAGCACGTCGAGCATCGAGTCGATCTCCATCCTAGATTGTGACACACTCTGTCACACAGCCATGCGATAATCAAGCTACCACAACAACCCAGCGACCACAAGGAGGTAGCTATGTGGCGACACGGCGATGTATTAATTGCAGCGATTTCGGAGATACCGACTGGCGCAACACCTCGGCCCGGGACGATCCTGGCCTACGGCGAGATCACCGGCCATAGCCACCGCCTTCGGAATCCCGAGAGCGCAGAGCTTTGGGAGGCCAGCGGCCAATTATTTCTGTGCATCCGGGCCGAGTCGGCGACGGTTGTCCACGAAGAGCACAAACCGATCACGCTGCCGCGCGGCACCTATCGCGTCTGGATGCAGCGCGAGTACACACCCTCTGAGATCCGAACGGTGGTGGACTAATGCGATCGTTTTTTGCTGCATTTTCGACCACCACGCCGGAGCCGTCGCCAATGTCGGCGCAAGAGGCCAAAAAGCGCATCTTGAAAGGCGACGCGCCACGTGGCCTGCAAGTGCGCGGCCATCTTAACCTCGCCAACTGTCGCGATCTTGTGAAGCTGCCGCGCGGACTCAGCGCCGCCAGCATCGACTTGAGCGGCTGCATGAATCTCCGCGAGCTGCCGGACGACCTGACCGTCGGGCGTTTGAATCTGGACGGCTGCTCTCGGCTGCGCAGCCTGCCCGACGGCCTGCGCTGCTTTGAGCTGAGCGCAGCCGACACACGGCTGCGTACGCTACCATCCACACTCCAGGTCACCAATCGGCTCGATCTCAGCGGCTGCACCGAACTCACGTCGCTGCCGGATAATCTCAAGGTCGGCACGCTGGTACTGCGCGACTGTGCAAGTCTACGGGCGCTTCCCGAAGGCCTTGACACGCATTTCCTCGATATTTCGGGCTGTACCCAGCTTACAGATTGGCCGCGTCGCGCCTGCGTGGGCATCGGGCGGCTGAATGCTCGTGGCTGTACCAAGCTCGCGTCGCTGCCGCCCTGGCTGACGCACGTGGCCCAGCTTGACATCAGCGGATGCAGCAACCTTCAGCACCTGCCGGAAACATTGATCGTCAGCTCATGGCTCGACCTGGCGCATACCGGCATCACTGAGCTGCCGCCCCAGCTTGAGTCAGTACCGCTGCGGTGGCGCGGCGTGCCAATCACGGCGCGGATCGCATTTGAGGCAGAAACGCTCACCGCCGATGAGGTGCTGGCCCAGCCGAACGCCGAGCTGCGACGAGTGCTGCTGGAGCGCATGGGCTACGCGGCATTTCTTGCGACGGCTCAGGCGATCGTCCTGGATCAGGATGAAGATCCGGGCGGCGAGCGCCGGCTGCTGAAAGTTCCGCTCCGAGGCGACGAAGATCTGGTCTGTGTCGCGGTGTACTGTCCGTCGACAGGCCGCCAGTATTTGATTCGCGTCCCACCGACGATGCGCAGCTGCCGCCAGGCTGTCGCCTGGATCGCCGGCTTCGACAACGCCGACGAGTATCAGCCCTTGGTCGAGACGTGAGACGCGCCCGCCACATCAAGCCAGATCGGCGTGGACGGAATGCGCTCTAGCACGCCCGCGCCAAAAACATCGTACAGCTTGAGATGATCCATATGCACATAGCCGATATGGCAGCCACAGGTCGCATTGCTACAAGCTCGCGGCTGTAGCGCCGCCGCCCAATCCGGCGCGTACAGGTTGCCGATCGGCGTTTGCACAAAATGGCAGCGTCGCATCATGCCATCGCCATCCACCGAGATCACCGACTCGCCGGCGCGACATGCGCGACCCTCGGATGGATGGCGGATCGTGTTGATCGGGAACAGCGGATCGATCGCCGTGAAGCGCGCCAGATCGTCGGCGGTGTAGTAATCGTCCTGCCGTTTATAGGCGTTGATCCAAAGGTACACCTGGGCCGGCAGCTCAGCCCGCAGCGCCGCGATCTCGGCTGAGTGCTCGGTCAGCCCGACCACACCAACGCTGAAGCGCACGCCGCGGTGATCGAGCTCCGCACACTTGTTCAGGAAGCGCTGGCGTGTGATCTGCGACGGATGGTAGGTGGCCCAGATGCCGAGGCGCGTTTTATCGCAGGCCTCAACCCAATCCAGCCGACACGAAAGATTGGTCTGAATAGCGACCTTGGTCACGTGCGCCAGCTGGGTGAGCGTCGCGATCGCCTGCTGGTAGCGTTTGCGAATCAGCGCCTCGCCCCAGGGCGTGAAAAACACGCCGATCTGATGATCGTGCTGGGCGGCCACCCAATCTACAAAGCGCTCAAGCGCAACCCGATCGCGCTCGTGTTCGGCGGCGGTTTCGCGGTGCTTGGCGAACGGACAGTAGACGCAGGCGTAATTGCAGCTTGACAGCGGGCCACGATACAAAATCGACAGGTTCATCGCAGCTCAAACTCCTTCATCCGCTCGCTGACCTGCGCGGCGTAGAGCCACGGGCCGAGCGTGTCGGATCGCTCCAAGCCAGCCGCCGTGAGCCGAAGCTCGGTCTCGCTCAGCTTGGCCAAGCCATGCTCCGGCAGCTCGTTGAGCTCCGGGAAGTCGATCAATACTTCGGTGCTGAAGCGGGCGCGGTAATCCGCCAGCGACAAGCCTGGTGCCTGTAGCAAGGACTGGATCAGATAGCGGCGGCGCTGATCTTCCAGATCCAGCCACGTGCCGTAGTCCGCCCCATCAAAGGCCGCTGCTGGCCGCGCCATGTACTCCTTGAGAATCGCGCGCACGCCGGTAGCGCCGACCGCGTACTCGCTGGAATAGTGCAGGGCGCGGGTGTAGGATCGCGCGCCGCAGCCCAGCCCGACCATTCCGTCCTCCTGGCAGCAGTAGACCGGCCCATCTTCAGAGGGCGCATGAGGCGCACGAAACATCCGCATCGAAATCTGAGTATAGCCGGCATCCAGCAACAGATCGCGGCCCGCGCGGTAGCACGCCAAGCGCAGCTCGTCCCACTCGTCGGCGGGGTCTGTGGTGTTATGGCGTCCCAGGCCGGTCAGTGGCCGAACATAGAGCGGATACAGATACAGCTCTTCCGGCGCAAAGCGCAGCGCGGCTTCGAGCGTCGCGATCCAGCTGGCCACGGTCTGTCCTCCTCCGCCGTAGATCAGATCGATGTTAAGCGTGGGAAAGCCCACCGCCCGAATCTGATCCAGCGCCTGCGCGACATCCTTCGCCTGCTGTGGCCGGCCAATCGCTTTGACCTCGTCGTCGGAAAAGCTCTGCACGCCGATGCTGATCCGGTCGACGCCGCGCTGCCGCAGCACTCGCAGACGATCAAGCGTGGCGGTGGCGGGCGACGTTTCCACCGAGACCGGGATGCGACCTGGATCGACGTCGTAGATCTGCTCGGCGATGTCGAAAAGCCGGTGCAGATCGGTTGGATCGAGAAAAGTTGGCGTGCCGCCGCCGATCGCCAGCCGCGCGAAAGAGGCCGGACCTAGCGCGGCGCGGACCTGCCGCGCCTGGCGATCAAGTGCGTCGAGATATTGCGAGGGCATGCTTCTGCCGGGATCGACCGTCGTGAACAAGTTGCAAAAACCGCAGCGCATCTCGCAGAACGGCACATGCAGATAGAGAAACAGCGCGTCGCGGCGCTCGGCCTGCCATACATCGCGCAGCGGCACGGGCGGATCAAGCGGACGATAGGCTTGCTTATGCGGATACGAGTAGGCATACGCCAGATACGGCGTGCCGCGCAGCAGCTGAGCGAGTTCGGTCATACAGCGATCTCCGGGAGCAGAAATTCCGCGTAGGGCACGGTCCAGACGACGGGATGGGCCAGCCGGTGGCCGGTGTAGCCGTCCTCGCCATACGTAGTGCCATGATCAGAGCAAAGCATCGCCAGCGTAGGGCCACGGCGTTGCAGCGCGGCAAACAGGTCCGGCAGCTGACGGTCGACGTACGCGAGCGCGGCGGTCTGCGTCGCCACCGAGTCATGGTCCGCGCCAGGCAGAAATATACAATTTGGCTGATGCAGCGCCGATACGTTCACAAACAGAAAGACCCGGCGCTCGCGCGGAAGTCGACCGAGGATCTCAACCGCAAGCCGGACCTGATGCCGCGTCGAGTCGGGATCGGTAACGCCCAGCTGCGGCGACCAGTGACTTTCGGCGAAGATGCCCGGCAGGACACTGCTGAGCGCGTTCTGCTTGTTGAAGAAGCCCACGCCGCCAATACACACCGTATGATAGCCCTGCGCCGCGAGGCCCTGCACCAGATCCGGCGCATCGAAAACGAAGGTCTGCGAATTGATCGTCTCGCTGCCGGCAAAGCGCATAGCAAACAGGCGTGGATGCGGGCCAGGCGCGGCGGGCGTGGGCAAAAAGCCCGCGAAAAATGCATGGTGGGCGGCGTAGGTAAAGCTGCCGGGCGAGTGGCGCAGCTCCCAGGCACGATCAGGCAGCAGTTCGGCCAGATGCGGCGTGAGCCCAGCCGCCAGCGCATCGCGCGCCACATCGTAGCGCAGCGTATCCAGGGTAATAAACAGAATGTTATGCGTGCCGACCAGGGCTTGGGCGTTGATCATAAAACTTTCGCGGTATGCCAGCGCTCAAGCGCTGTGAGGATCTCGGCGGTGTACGTGTCCTGTCCCTCGTCGAGCACGCCCGGCAGCAGATCGCCGAAGGCATTGACTTCCAGCACCGCGTGGCGGCGAAAGTCTGGACGAATCAACAGATCGACGCCGGCGTACAAGCTTGGGCCGAGCGCAGCCACCGTCCGCGCGCAGGTATCCATGGCGTCGCGCCAGGCCGCAGCGCCCATCCGGCTGCGCACAGCTACCACATCGCCGCGATTGTTCAGCAGGTGCAGATTGGTCATCGGGCCGCGACTCAGCCGCACCACCACGTGACGAGGCCGCCCGTCGATCACGACCACACGCAGATCGAACCGCTGATCGGCGATGCCCGCCTTGGGTAGCCACTGCTCCACATGCACGTGCTCCCGGCACAGCGCGTCGATCAGCAGCCGAATCTCGCGCGGGTCGCGGTAAGCGCACAGACGCCGAGAATTATACAACCGAAGCTCACCATTTTCGTGAACCATTTCAACCGTGGTCAGCGCCAGCTGCCGATCGCCGCTGACCTGATACGCGACGACTCCGGCGGCGCTTGAGCCGTGCGCGAGCTTAACAAAGACCCGTGGACAGCGCTGCTGGCGCATCGTCTCACGCAGCGCCTCGAAGCTAGCGGGCGAGCCCAGCGCGCGGGGAACCGGAATGCCGCGCTGATCGAGCCGCGCGTGGCAGGCGGACTTATCGAACATCAGCGCGATTGACGGCAGGTCGTTCATGCGATAGTGGCGCGGACACGCCGCCAGCTGGCGATCGATCTCCTCAAGTGTGGCGCGCAATCCTAGATACCACTGGCGAACATAGCGCAGCCGTCCGCGCTCGATCGGGAATTGCAGCGCGGCATCCGCCGAAATCCGGCTCATTCCCGGCAGATCGACGATGCCGGCGCCTGCGGCGATCAACTGATGCTGGATCGTCGGATCTTTGCCAGGTGACTCGATCCGCACGATCGCACCAGCCGCCACATATTCACGCAGCACAGCACGACCATCGATGATCGCGGTGTAGGGCACGATCTGTGCGGGCGGCAGACCCAGCGCGTGGAGCGCCGCCTGGAACAGATCGACGCGCCGATCGCCCGGCGTGCCGATCATCACAAACGGTGGCGCGGTAGCTTGGCGTGGCTCACTCGGTAACGGCAGCATACCGATAGCGTTCGCCGCCATACTCGTCTTCTTCCTGTGCGTCGCTCACGTCGACGGTGATGCCCAGCGCCTCAAGCCGTGCGACCATCTCCGCCGAGCAGTAGTGGTGGTGAAGATCCAGCTTTTCGAGGCGCGCGACGGCAGGGCTGGCTAGGAGGGCGGCTGCGCCCTCATCGCTGAGCGTACCCAGCGATAGATCGAGGACACGAATGCGATCCAGAATCGGCGCGTTTGCCACCGCAGACGCAATCTCATCGGTCTGTTCGCTGTCACGCAGACCAAGCGTCACCAGCTGCGGAAAGCGCGTACCTTCCAGAATCGGCTGGAGATCCTCCACAGTGCTATTGCCGCCGTAGTCATCTGAGCCAAGCCAGAGCTCAAGATGCTCAAGGCTAGGCAGCTCAGCCGCGGCGACCTCGCGCACAACGCTGGCCGGTAGACCGCCGCTCTGGATGATCAGCGAGCGCAGACGATCGTGGCGCAGCCTGCCGAGCTGGAGATCATTGCCGCCACGGATCGTGAGGTGTTCCAGCGTCGGATACGCATCGAAGAGCGGCGAGATATCACTCTGGTGAATCCACGAGATCTCGGACTCTTCGCTAATAATATCGCCTAGAAAGAGCGCGCGCAGATTGGGCAGCGACTGGTGCGCATTCACCAGCGCCTCGACCACGCTGGACGAAAGGTCTTCACTCGCGCCGCTCTCGTCCCACGAACCAACAACCAGGCCGGAAATGCTGGCTGCGGCGGGATCGCTCAGCAGGGCCGCGAACCGATCCACCCAGCGCTCGCCTTCCTCGGCGGCTTCGTACGACAGACTCACTCGCGGAATCGTGTTTGCCGGAAGCGACGTACCGGGCTCCCAATCGATCACTGGCAGCCCGGCAAATTCTGTAGCATGTTCACCAATTGTCATAGGCATTGCTCCTTTGGCCACAACGCCGCAAGCATAGCCGCAGGTACTGACGCCTGTCAACTCGTCTATGAGCTCGCGCAGTCCCGCTGCTCAGCGCACATCAA
>JAFAYS010000058.1 GCA_019240175.1 Chloroflexota bacterium
CGCTTAGATTTCGTGCTCTAACGACAGCTCGCTGGGCAGGGTGATCGTGTCCTGTAGCTGGCCCACCAGATCCGCCGACAGGCCGCGCTGCTGGGCGAGCGGAAGCGCGCCGTGCGCCAGGCAGCGGTACAACGATCCGACATGTGGAATCGTGTGGTCGAGCGCGTGAATATGCCGGCGCACCGTGCCGACGTCGCCCCGAACTAGCGGGCCGGTTAGCGCGGTGGGCAAACCCTGACGCTCAAGGTTGTCGAGCGTGGTGCGCATCAGTGGCAGCAGCGCCTGCAAGCCCTGCTCGGTCGTCGCGCCAAGCTGCTCGAAGATCTGCGTCGCCAGCGCGGCCAGCGCGATCGTGTAGTTGGAGGCGATCACGGCGGCGGCGTGGTAGAGCGTTTTGTCTTCGGGCGCGAGATCCAGGGCGTGGCCGTTCAGCGCGTGAGCAAGATCGGCCAGGGTTGCGTGGAGCGGTGACGGCGCTTCGATCGCGAAGGTGATACCCGGCATCAAGATCGCGTCGTAGGTGGCAAACGCGGCCAGCGGATGAAACGCGCCGATCGTCGCGCCGTACTCGGCGGCGGGCTCAAGCGCGCTCGCCGGTGATGCGCCGCTGGCATGCACAACCGATTGGCCAGGGCGCCAGGCTCCGGCAGCGCCAAGCTCACGCGCAACCGTGGTAATGGCGTCGTCGGAAACCGTCAGCAGCACTAGCTCAGCACTGCGCGCAGCTTCGACGGCGCTCAGCGGCTCAGCGCCAAAGGCCTGAGCTGCCACCTGAGCTTTGTGTGGGTCGCGGCTCGAAACAGCGCGGATCGTGTAGCCAGCCGCTGTGATCGCGCGGCCCAGCGCCGTACCAACGCGGCCAAGTCCAATAATCGCGATCGTCGGGCGTGGTCCGGATGAGGGAGGAGGTTCTGCGTTCGTGGAGGGTCGCGGCGTTGACGACAATGTCATGTGTGCCATCCCAGTCGATAAACCGATCCAGGTGGGTTAGCGTGGATCGAGAAAATAAGCGCTCCCCGCCCGCAGGTCGAGGGCAATTTTATTCTAGCATGTGCGGTAGTGATTGACAATGTGCGCGGCAAGCGGTACAATGTCGGGCGGTCGATGGGGTATCGTCTAATGGTAGGACGCCTGACTCTGGATCAGGTAGTTGGGGTTCGAATCCCTGTACCCCAGCCACACGCAGCCGGTGCAAACGCACTGGCTGTTGTATTTAATCTGGCCCTCCAGGCAACAAAGGAACAAGGCGGGTGCCCCTTGGGCGAACGAACAAAAGCTGTTTCCGTCGAATCGTTTGTTCCAGTCTTCATCTGGTTTTGGTTGTGGCCCTCACCCCCGCCCCTCTCCCGCTGCGGCAGGCGAGGGGAACAGTGGTACTTCCTCTTGTTCTTTGGTTCCTTTGTTCCTTTGTTCTCCGCCGTGCTATACTCGCAGCCATGAACACTACGGCTCCAATTGGCGTCTTCGATTCGGGCGTGGGCGGCCTGTCGGTGCTGCACGATATTCGCGCCGTGCTGCCGAATGAAGATCTGATCTACGTGGCGGACTCTGGCCACGTGCCCTATGGCAGCAAATCGCAGGAATACATCCAGGAGCGATCGATCGCGCTCACACGATTTTTGATCGAGCAGGGAGCCAAGACGATTGTGGTTGCCTGCAACACCGCGACTGCGGCGGCGGCCACGCGGCTGCGCTCGGTTTTCTCGCTACCGATTGTGGCGATGGAGCCTGCCGTCAAGCCTGCCGCTGCCGCCACGCGCTCAGCCGTGATCGGTGTGCTGGCGACGGTCGGCACGATCAAAAGCGCGCAGCTGGCGGCGCTGCTTGAGCGCTTCGGACAAGGCATTGAGGTGGTGACGCAGCCATGCCCCGGTCTGGTGGAGCAGGTAGAGGCAGGCGATCTGGATGGTCCGGAGACGCGCACGCTGGTCGAGCGTTTTACCGCGCCGTTGATGCAGCGCAGTGTGGATACGATCGTGTTGGGGTGTACGCACTACCCGTTTCTGTGCCCGCTGATCGCCGATGTGGTTGGCGCGGATGTGGCGCTGATCGATACCGGCGCGGCAGTAGCCCGGCAGCTTCAGCGCGTGCTGTCGAGCCACGACCTATTGAATCAATCCGAGCAGCGCGGTAGTGAGCAGTTCTGGACCAGCGGCGATCTACGTGACGCGCCACGTGTTTTTTCCTGTCTTTGGGGGCGAAGTGCAGAGGTGCGACGCTTGCCTGAGCAATTTCTCTAGGTTGTGTAGCTCAGTAGCACCACGCTGATTAAGCCGATCAGCCAGAGCCAGCCCCAGCGGCCATGTAGCACCGCCGTGCCGCGCAGCACACGATTCAGCCGCACGGGGTCGTCGGTCGCAAACGCTTCACGAACTAAGCGCCAGGCCTGCGGCAGCGTGACCAATACTGGCAGCGCGGCTAAGCCCAGCCGCAGATCGAGCGCCAGCAGTGGCAGCAGCAGACTATAGCCACCCAGCACCAGCAGCGCGTACTCTCGTTGTGCGAAGCGCCGTCCAAAGCGCGCCGCCAGCGTGTGCTTGCCCTGCGCCCGATCCGTCTCGATGTCGCGCAGATTGTTGGCGTGCATGATCGCCGCCACCAGCAGCCCGATCGGTGTGCCGGCCAGCAGCGGCGTCCAGTTCCACTGTTGCGTCTGCACCACGTACGCGCCCAGCACCATGCCCGGCCCCATCGCGATAAACACTGCGATCTCGCCAAGGCCGATGTAGGCCAGCGGCGCGGGTCCTGCCGTGTAGAGCACGCCGATCAACACGCCGATCACACCCAGCAGCCAGATCAGCGGCCCGCCGTGGAGCGCCAGCGCGATGCCGAGCAGCGCTGCCAGGCCAAAGCAGCTCGCGCCGCCGATCAGCACGGCCCGTGGTGTGAGCCATCCCTGCTGGATCACGCCGCTGGGACTGAGCGACGCGCTGCTGTCTATCTCGTTGCGATGGTCGAAGTAATCGTTGAGCAGATTGGTGCCGGCCTGAAGCAGTAGCGCCGCAACCAGCGTCAGCAGCGCCCACAGCGGAGCAAACACGCCGTCCAGCGCCGCGCAGCCAAT
>JAFAYS010000079.1 GCA_019240175.1 Chloroflexota bacterium
ATGTCGCGGCGATGGCGGCGGTTGGCCTGGATGGCATCGAGGCGCTCTACTCGGGGCACTCGTCGGAGCAGCAGCAGTTCTACAGCGAGCTGGCGCAGCGGCATGGCCTGCTGATCACCGCCGGCTCGGACTCGCATCATCCAGCCCAGGGTCTGAGGGGCCGTCCGGCGCGCGACTGCGCGGCATTTCTGGCGCGCTTCGGTATCGCCTTCGAGTAGCGCGGCGGTCCAGAGCTTGCGGCGCGTGTGATCGCAATTTGCCGCTCGGATGGTACACTGATCACGAATCCTGATAATTATGAGCAACTGCGCTCCGGCGCTGTGCTGATCGGCGCTGGCGACCGAACCAGCTGGTGCTGGCCCGATCCGTGCCGGAGTGTGCGGGCGAAAGGAATGCTTTAGATGAAATTATCGGACCCACGAATCGATAAGCTGAGCGAAGAGATTGTGGATTTGCTGGCCGAGCAGGACGATGTGCGGCTGCAGGCCGACGATGTGAAGCTGCGCCATGCGATCCGCGATGAGGTCGTCGACGAGCTGACGGTTGAGGAGCGGCTGGACGCCGAGGTGCGCAAGATGCTTGAGCAGCATCGCAGCGATATCACGATGGGCCGCATGAACTACGACGAACTGTTCCGGCGCGTCAAGCAGCGGCTGATCAACGAGCGACGGATCATCCTGTAGCATGGTGGACGGTTACGGTAGAGCGGGCGGCGTGTCGAGCTACCGCCGCCTGCTGTTTATTCCTCAAAGCTGGACGTATCGACGTTGAACTGGTGAACTTCGGTAATCTGAAGATCGTTGTTGAGCGTCACGTCGAAGCTGAGCGGGAAATCAGTATTCAAGCTGACGCCGTCATGCTCTTTATCACCGTCCCACTCTAGAGCCACATCGAGCATACCCGTACCTGTGACGTGAATGCCGTTTTCTGAGACATTGATCGCGTTTATCTCAAGGTCACTCAACCCATAGATATATGGTTGAGCAGCCACATCATAGAGCGCTTGAGGAACATCTTCTGCGAGGTGCCTGGTAAGCGCTTCCTCTAAGCCTGTAATTTCGATAATCTTCTCGCGTGGTGGATTTGCAACAATCAAGCGAAATTCACTGTACCCACGCTTCAGCGCCTGCTCACGTAATCGCCGGATCTGATCCGAAGCTTGTTGTAGCTGCGAGCGGGCTTTAATTTCGATCGCAATGGTTTTGCCGTCTTTGGTCGCGAGCAAATCGTAGCCCGCGTCGGCATTCTCGGGCTCTCTGACAACTTTATAACCTTCGGCTGCTAGCTCAGCGGCAACTTGATCTGCTTTGGCCGCCTCTAAATAATAAATAGCGTTGGTCATAGATATTCCTCGTCTATCGGTCCAAAAACAATGCGTCGTGAGCTAAGTTGTCCAATCTCGATGTAAAGGATATGTTTGATCTGCTCATTGCTCAGTAATCCGATCAATTCCTGATACACATCAGCGGGTCCAGGCGGCGCAGAAAGCGCAAAATCCCTGGTCGTATCAACTCGCTCCGATAAGCATTTTACAATCTGGCGATCATCAGCATACACGACACCATTAAGCGCATCAAGAATCGGCTTGACAATATTGTCGATGTCGCTCTGGGTTTTCTCGCTATGAAACCAGGTAATACGAGCATAAACCTCGCCATCAAGCAACTGATTGGCAGGCATAGATGTTCGAGCCTGTCCTTGTAGTCGGGCCTGATATCCTTGTTTATGCTTGGCTTGCAGCGACCTCGGACGTTCCGCAAAAAGCATGGTAAACGGCATGAGTAACTTCCATTGTGTTTGAAATTGTAGTAGCCCAAATAGAGTATAAACTGTATGCTTGACGAAAAGAACAGCATGAACACAACAAGGGAATTATGCGCGCAACATCGGAGCACTCTACATCGTCCGGCTCATTGATGGAGGTGGCGCGGCTCTTCTTGAAGCTGGGCTGCATTTCGTTTGGCGGCCCGGCGGCGCATATCGCGCTGATGCGTGAGGAAGTCGTGCGGCGGCGCGGCTGGATCGACGAGCAGCATTTTCTGGATCTGCTGGGCGCGTCGAATCTGATCCCCGGCCCAAGCTCGACGGAGCTGGCGATCCACCTGGGCTACCTGCGGGCCGGCTGGCGCGGGTTGATCGTCGCGGGCGCGCTGTTTATTCTGCCGGCGATGCTGATCGTGATGGCGCTGGCGTGGGCCTACGATCGTTTCGGCAGCCTGCCCGAGGCCACAGCGATCCTCTACGGCGTCAAGCCGGTCATTCTAGCGGTAGTGCTACAGGCGCTGTGGACGCTGGGCCGGACCGCCGTCAAGGATTGGCTGCTGGCGGCGATTGGGCTAGGGGCGCTGGGGCTGTATCTTCTGGGCGTCAACGA
>JAFAYS010000149.1 GCA_019240175.1 Chloroflexota bacterium
ACCGCCGGCAACAATAGTGCAAAAAGCAGCATGGTGAGCAGCGGCTGCTGCGCGACCAGACCGATTGCCACACCGCCCAGCAGCACACTGCGATTCAATGTCACAATCGGCAGAGGAACTCCATCCTCGCACACTGACGATCCGCCTTGAGAAAGATCTTGTTGCATCTCTAGCTCCTTAGAGAACCTTTGTCTCCTTCATTGTACTTGTAGTTGATAAACAAAGTCAACAAACCAAGCTTCTGAGCGGTTCGTGTATAATGTGCGGCATGAATCCACGGATCTCTACCCTTGCGCTCTGGCGTTCGCTACGGCGCATGTTATCGCTGATTATGCTCATTGCGCTGATTGCATTCGGCACGGGCGCTGCGATCGTGCTCCAAGCCAGTCGCAACGACGACCAGGCAGCCGACGCCGCGATCGTGATGCTTTCCGACGAGGCCGGCAGCGCAATGCGACTGGATACCGCGCGCCGACTATACATTGAGGGCAAGATCTCGCGGATCTTGCTGGCCGGTGCCGAGGCGAGCACGAGCCGCGCGACGCTCCAAGCGCGGGGCGTGAAAGAAGACGCCGTGATCGAGCTAGCCGGCGAGCGCCAGATCGATCAGCTTGCGGCAGCCAGGCAAGCTCTCGCACAAGAACGCCTGACCCGCGCACTACTGATCGCCGAGCCGGTAGAGATGCTGCGGCTGCTCAAGATCGCCCATGATCAGGAGCTGCGCCCACTGAGCACGCCTGTCGGGAGCGGCGGCGAGATCAGCATCAGCGGCGCTTCGCGCGAGATCGGGCGCTACTTTCGCTATGTGTTATTCAACAAGTAGAAGAACAAAGAACAGCTAAACAAAGAATAAGGGTTAGCACGGTTGAATTATGTTTATGAGCGTTTGTTCTCTGTTCCGTTGTTCTCTGTTCTTTAAAAAATGCAGGAACATATGAATCTTGAAGCTATTGTCGAGGCCACGATCGCGCGTCTGGACGAGACCAATAAGGCCCGCGAAACCGGGCTAGCCACATCGCGCAGCCTGATCCGCCAGTGCGCCAACGCCATTCGCGCGACGCATCGTCATGAGTGGGAGGCCGCCGAGGTTATGCTGGGCGAAGCCGATCGCATCGCCGCCGAGCTGCGGGCGCGCCTGAGCGAGCACTCCGCGATCTTGAACGCGGGCTACAGCCAGGATGCCTTCAAGGAATATGCCGAGGCGCGGCTGGTCTTTGCCATGGTGCGCGGCACCGAAATGCCCGGCCCCGATCAGATCGCGGTCGAGCCTGCCGCCTATCTGAACGGCCTGGCTGAGGCGGCCAGCGAGCTGCGACGCTATATTCTGGACGGCCTGCGCAAAGGCGATGTGACGACCGGCGAGCAGCTGCTGGCGACCATGGACGACGTGTACAGCCAGCTGGTTACCGTGGATTATCCTGACGGCGTCACCGGCGGTCTGCGCCGCACAACCGACGCGCTGCGCGCTGTGCTAGAGCGCACCCGTGGCGATCTGACCGCAGCTATTCGTCAGGATCAGCTGATGAGCGCGCTGTCGCAGGTTGAGACGCGGCTGGCGGCACAGGAGGACAGCAAGAGCTAGGGGGAAAGTATTTCTCCGGCTGGATCGAAACACTATGCATATCTATAAAGCAAAAGCGCCGATGCGCATCGGCTTTTTTGGCGGCGGCACCGACGTCAGCCCGTATCCCGAGGAGCACGGCGGCAAAGTGCTCAACTGCACGATCGATAAGTATGTGCGCTGCATGCTGCGACCAACCGGCAAGCCCGGCGTGACGATCCGCTCCCTGGATCTGTCGACGATCACGCAGACGGTGGCGAGCCGCGAGTGGAACGGCAATCTGCCGCTGCCCGAGGCGGTCATGAACGCGCATCCCGAGATCGACGGCGTTGAGATCGTGATGTTCAGCGATGTGCCGCCCGGCTCCGGCCTTGGCTCGTCATCGGCGCTGGTAGTAGCAATGCTCAAGGTACTCGACGCCGCCTTTGAGCTCGGCTTCGCGCCCCACGATCTGGCGAAACTGGCCTACCGCATCGAGCGCGAAGATCTAGGTATCTCCGGCGGCTGGCAGGATCAGTATGCGGCGGCGTTCGGCGGCATGAACGTGTATCACTTCGGCGCGGGCGACGCGATCGTCGAACCGGTGGTCGCGGATGAGTCGGCGCTGCTAGAGCTAGAGTCGACGCTAGTGATCGGCTTTATCGGCGATCGGCAGATGCTGACGCGCAACGTGGTCAACGATCAGGTGCGGCGCATGCGCGACGGCGACACGCTGCGTTATCATCACGAGACCAAAGCGTTTGTCGACGAGGCCGTCAAGCTGCTGCGGGCCGCGCGCATCCCCGACTTCGGGCGGCTGCTCCACGAGGCCTGGGAAGTCAAAAAATCTTTCTCGCCGCACATCGCCTCGCCGCTCGTGGATCAGGTGTATGCCACGGCGCGTGAGCACGGCGCGTGGGGCGGCAAGCTCTCGGGCGCGGGCGGCGGAGGCTTCATGTGCTTCTGCTGTCCCTTCGAGCGGCGGCTGGAGATCGAGGAAGCGCTGACCGCGATGGGCGTGCGGGTGCGGCCTTTCTCGTTTACACGCACCGGCGTTCACGCCTGGAAAACGCAGCCGTAGACGAAAGAACAAAAGAACAAAAAAACAAAGGAACAAAGAACCGATATTGCTTGGTCTTTGTTCCTTTGCCGTTTTACCCTTTATGATCGACTAGAAGCTTTCTTGCTCTTCCCATCATTGTGCTGCTTCGTGCTCTTATGAACCTGCTTTGTTCTCTT
>JAFAYS010000151.1 GCA_019240175.1 Chloroflexota bacterium
CAGGTCGCGATGGGCTAGCAATCGCTGAATATGCGGCGAGGTAGCAGCACCTTGATGAATATCTCAATCATTGGTCTCGGCTTAATCGGCGGTTCTCTGGGCCTGGCGCTCAGGGAATCGTCGATTGATGTTGTCGTCACAGGCTGGGATCGCGATCCGGCGGCGATCACCGCAGCTTTAGAGCGCGGCGCGATCGATCATCCGGCGTTCAAGCTGCGCGAGGCCGTGCGCGACGCCGATCTGGTCGTGGTGGCGACGCCGGTGATGGTCGTTCAGGCGATTTTTAAGCAGATCGCGGCGGATCTCAAGCCCGGCGCGATCGTCAGCGATGTGAGCAGCACCAAGGCGCAGATCGCGGACTGGGCCAGGGAGTCGCTACCGCCACACGTCTCGTTTATCGGCGGACATCCGATGGCTGGCTCTGAGCGGCACGGCGTAGTCAACGCCCGTGTCGATTTGTTTAACAGTGCGGTGTATTGCCTCACGCCCGATGATCGCACTGCACCCGAGGCACTGGCGACATTGGAAGCGCTGGTCGCCGGCATCGGCGCGCGTCCGCTGTGTCTTTCGGCCAGCGAGCACGACGCCTATGTCGCCGCGGTCAGCCATCTGCCGTTTGTGCTTAGCGCCGCGCTGGCGCAGATCACCACGCAAGACCCGCGTTGGCCCGAGATGAGCGCGCTGGCCGCCACAGGCTATCGCGACCTGACGCGACTGGCCTCAGGCGATCCCGTGATGCATCGCGATATTTGCCTGACCAACGCCGCCGCGATCCAGCCCTGGCTGCGCGACATGGCCGGCTTGCTCAACAGCCTCGCCGATCGCCTGGACGACGCGCACGAGCTGCACGCACTCTTCGACTCAGCCAAGCAGGGCCGCGATGCCTGGCTCCACGAGCGACAGCGCACGACGGAGCAGGAGCGCAAACCCGACGCGCTGCGCGTTCCCGATCCGGCGCTGAGCATATAAAAAACAGGGAGGCACTGCGCCTCCCTGAACCAATTGCAGTTCCTCGCCCGCCTATGCAACCACCAGCGAGTCGCCGCCTGAAGCGAGCGGCTCAACCTCGCCGTGCCACAGACGCTGCATCTCGTCGCTGCTCAACAACAGATCGTCAAGCCGGCCCTCGGCCTCGACGCGGCCATCTTTGAGCACGATGATGTGATCGGCGCGGCGCAGTGCGGCCCGGCGGTGCGAGACCACCAGGCAGGTCGCCGATTGCCGCTCGAACACGCGCGCCCATAGCAGCCGCTCGGTCTCGACATCCAGCGCGCTCGACAGATCATCAAAGACCAGCAGCTCGGCATCACGGACGAACATGCGCGCCGCCGCCGCGCGCTGGATCTGCCCGCCCGACAGCTTCACGCCGCGCGTCCCAACGATCGTATCCAGACCGTTTTCCAGCGCGGGAACGTCGCGCTCCATCACCGCCAGCCGCAGCGCCGCCTCAAGATCGCCGTCTGGCTGGCCCATCAAAATGTTATCGCGCAGGGTGTCACTGAACAGGCGCGGTACCTGGGGCGTGTAGGCGCTGCGCGGCGGCACAAAGAACGAGGCCGGATCGTCGACCTGCGCGCCATTCCAGCGGATCTCGCCGGAGTCTTTGGGCAGCAAGCCGAGCAGTGTTCGCAGCAGCGTGGTCTTGCCCGAGCCGATGCGTCCGGTGATAACCGTGAACGAGCCGCGCTCCAACCGGAGATCGATCTCCTCGATCCCGCGCTGCGAGCCTGGATGCCGGTAGCTCAGACCGCTGATTGTCAACTGTTCCAGGCGATGCGCATTGGTCTTGGGCGTGTGGGGCACCTCCGGCAGCGGGCCGTGGGTGTAGGTCGGCGTGGGCTCGATCAGCGCGGCGGGCGACGTGCCTTGTAGCAGTGCAGTCAGCCGATCGAGCGAGACCGCGACCTGTTTATGACGGGCCAGCTGCTTGCCGACCCAGCGCGGAAAGCCCACGATCCAGCCGATGTAGCTCGCGAAAAGCGTAAAATCGCCGATTGTGAAGTTGCCGCTCTGCATGGACTGCGCCGAAAGCAGCAGAATCAGGCCGATACCGAGATTGGCCGTGTTCAGATTGAACGAGTCGAGAATCTCGGTGAAGAGCTGATCCTTGAGCGCCGCCTTTTGCCGCGAGGCGCTCAGCCGCTGGAAATGCGCAATCGCGTGGTCCTCCGCCGACGCGACTTTGAGCGCCTGCACGCCGCCGAACATCTCGCCGATAAACGCCGTAATGCGGCCCGTCGACTGGCGATTGGCGTTGCGATAGCGCTTGATCCGCGTGCTCATCAGGTGCGTCACCGCCACAATCCCGACCAGCGGCAGAAAGACGAAGAGCGTGATCCACGGATTGATGCGCAGCATGATCACCAGCGCGATCACCGCGAAAACGCCCTGGCCCGTGAGGTCGAGATAGTTGTCGAAGTACATCATAAACTCTTCGACATCATCGCGAAAGCGGCTCACAATCTCGCCCGACGAGTCCGGCAGCGTGCGCGAGCCAGGCCCCTGAACGATCCAGCGCAGCACGTTGCCGCGCATCAGCGCCGACGCTGTAAACCAGAAGGTCATCCAGAAAAACATCGCCAGATAAAAGACCAGAATCCGCATGCCCTCGCTAGCGACCAGCAGCGCCAGCAGCGTCCACACACCGAACACCGCCGGAGCATCGCCGGTGAGCGCGTTGAAGATCTCGCGCGTGATCAGGCCGCCCGCCAGGGGCAGCGTGTAGACGCCGATCCACATGAAAAAGCTCAATGTATAAAGCCAGGGCCGCCAGCGCATCATGTGCCAGCTTGCGACAAAAGGATTCATGCTAATACCTCCGCCATTCCGGTCTGCAACAGCTGCGCGAAGCGTGAGTCGGGATCGTCGGCCAGCCGGGCGCGCGGCCCTTCCTCGACGATCCGGCCACGCTCCAGCAGCAAAATTTCGTCGGCGCGCTGCACTGTGGCCAGCCGGTGCGCGATGATGATGCCGGTGCGATTCCGCAGCAGCTTATCAACAGCCCGCTCGATGCGCGCCTCAGTGGCCGGGTCCAGCCGCGACGAGGCCTCGTCCAGGATCACCAGGCCGGGATCTTTCAAAAAGACGCGCGCAAAGGCCAGCAGCTGGGCCTCACCCGCCGAAACGCTGTTGTTGCCGGCGGCCAGCTCGGTATCCAGACCGTCGGGCAGCGATTGGAGCCAGGGCAACAGCTCAAGATCGGTCAGCGCCTGCATAATCTGCGCGTCGGAGATCGTGGGATCGAAGAGCGTCAGGTTATCACGCACGGTCGCCTGGAACAGCTGCACATCCTGCGTCACAATCCCGATGCGCTGCCGCAGATCGTGCAGTTTGGCCGCGCTCAGCTCCACGCCGCCCAGCCGGATCGCGCCGTCGCTGATGTCATAAAGCCGAAACAGCAGCCGCGTGAGCGTGGTCTTGCCGCTGCCGGTGCGGCCCAGCAAGCCCAGAACCGTGCCCGGCACCAGCGCAAACGAGATATCCTTGAGCACCGGCGCGTCGTCGCCATAGCCAAACGTGACGGCATCGAACTCGACCGCCAGCGGACCTGACGGAAACGTTGCGCCGGGTCCATCCGTGATCGTGCTTTGAACCGCGAACAGCTCCTGCACGCGTCCAATGCTGGCCGTGGCACGCTGAAACTCTTTGATCTGCTCCGAGATCTGCTCAAGCGGACGGCGTAGCATCTCGGTGTATTGGAAGAAAAGATAGACCGTGCCGATCGAGATCGCGCCCGCACTGTAGAGATACGCGCCCAGACCCAGTGCCAGCGCGTAGCCCAGCGCGAACATGCCCATCGTCACAATCCACACCGTCGAGCTGCGCATCGCCGCGCGGTGGGCCAGATGCACGACGTCGCGCATGGTCTGGTAGAGCCGGCGCATCACGTAGCCGCCCGCGCCGTTCGCCCGCAGATCGTCAAGGCCGGCGATGCGCTCTTCTAGAAAGCCAAACAGCACAGCATGTGCCTGCCGATCGGCGGCCATGCTGTCGACGGCGAAGTTGCGGATCAGCGTCAGCACCACCAGCGCCAAAAGCGCGAAGAGCGTCAGCGCCGCGCCGATGCGGGCATCTTCCAGAAACAGCACCACCAGCACGCCGACCATCAGCAGGCCGCTGCCAAAGATTTTGATCACTAGCTGGGAAAAGAACGTGGAGAGCGCGGTGATATCGCCGTCGATGCGCTCGATCAGCTCGCCCGGCGTGCGGGCATGATGAAAGCTCATGTCGAGGCGCAGGCAGTGCCGTGCCAGATCGCTGCGCAGCAGATTAGTAGCGGTCCAGCCGACCTGCTCGCTGAGATAGGTCGCGGCGACGGTGACCGCCTGCGAGATCAGCGCCACGGCGATAAACAGCCCGGCCAGCACCAGCAAGCGCTGAAACGAGCCCGCGCCGCTGCCGGCACTGGTCGCGGTGTCGATGAAGGAGCGTAGAATTTGCGGATTCAGCAGCTGCAGCCCGATGCTGCCAAGTAGCAATGCTGTCAACATCGCGACTTTCCGGCGCTGCGGTTTGAGATAGGTTGTCAGGAGATCTCGGTAGTGACTCAGCGAGATATTCATGCACGATCCTTTCGTTGCCGTCGATTCGGTCGGTGGACGCGAAAAACCGTGGGCGATGCTTCCCACGGCTTGCAACGCTGCACCAAATTGGGCGGATCTTCAGGGCGCAAAAAAGCCGTGGGCTGCGGAGTGTGTGCCCACGGCGGAGAGTTGACGGTTACAAATCAGCTCTCGTAGGCACACTGCTCCCAGGTACGCTCGCCCAAAGGCGTGGTCTGTACCCATACGGTGCTAGTTGTGACTACAGTGCTCATCCGTCCGACAATCCTTTACGAACTATGGCCGAGTATAGCAGCCGCTTCTACCAGAGTCAATCATACGAAAGTTGGAGAAATAAAGACCAATTATGTCAATATCAATTAGCGCCGCGCCGGTGGGCGATTCGCAGCCGATGCCGGGCGCTGGTTGGATGTGCCGCAGGTCTCGGCGACCAGCAGTTCAAGCGCGGCCTCGGCCTCGATGCGCCCGGTTTTCGACCAGTGATCCAGCTCCACCAGCCGATCATGCAGCTGCAGCAGCGCATCGGATTGGAAGCGGGCAGCCTGATCCATCGCCTTGCGCACCACGAAGGGCTTTTGCGCCAGCTGTGAAGCGATCTCGTCGGCGCGCAGTCGCTGGTCGGCCAGCTCTTTGACCTGCAGCAGGATGCGCACCTGCCGCGCGATCATAAACATCAGGTAGATCGCAGCCTGGCCGTCGTCGAGCAGGCCATGCAGCAGCGTCAGCGCCGAGCCGAGCTGTCGCCCCGCCAGCGCATCCACAAAAGCAAAGACCGAGCTTTCGCCGGTATCCTGCACCAGCAGCCGCACGGCATCCTGCTTGATCGTGCCGCCCGGCGCGACATACGCCGCCAGCTTTTGCAGCTCGTTGAGCAGCGTGCGGCTCTCGTTGCCGACAAACTCGACCATCAGCGCGCCGGCGTCGGGAGCCAGTTGCACCTCTAGCCGCCTGGCGCGATCCTGAAGCCAGCGCTGAAGCTCCGCGCCTTCTTTGGGCAGAAACTCGCGCACGGTAGCATTTTTTTTGAGAAAGGTGAAGAGCGACGAGCGCTTGTCGAAATCTTCGCGCTCGACAAAGATCAGATCGGTGGTTTCGGGCAACTTCGGTAGATAAGCCTTGATCGCGTCGCGGGTGTCGGCAGACTTGAGCTGCTTGAGCGCATCCTCCACGATCACCAGCCGCCGCTCCGAGAGAAACGGAAAAGCTTCACAGGCCGACGCCAGCGGATCGGCCTTGAGCCTGCGGCCTTCCAGCGTCGTCAGGTTGAGATCGGCAAGATCGGCGGGGATCACAGATTTCAGCTCGGCCAGCGCCTCGGCCCGCGCTACCTCGTCCGCGCCATACAATAAATACAGCATATCTGATTATACGCGAAAATTTAAAAACCCCACCTGAAGCAGGTGAGCTTGTTTTGAAGCCTACCGTCAGGTAGGTGGGTGCAAGCCGTCCGGTGCAGTGGGCGAACCACGTTCCCATCCGAGTCTCAGCTCCCCTTCAAAACCAATGTAGACTCAAAACATTGTACTCACCTGCGCACAGCGTAGGGTAGCCGTATTGTACCGACCCGGCTACAAAAAGGCAACATTCCGACTCATCGTTTCGATCTATCATAGATCGGTAGAGATCGAGCGCTGCCAGTGCTGGCGGCATGCACAAGCGAAAGGATTTCAAGCATGAGCATGTTCGATATGCTGAAACAGGCGAGCAACGTGATGGCCGTGCGGCAGGTTTTTGGCGAGCCGATCGAGCGCGACGGCGTGACGATTATTCCGGTCGCACGGGTGATCGGCGGCGGTGGTGGCGGGGCCGGCAGCAGCGGCAACGATGGCGAGCAGGGCAACGGCGAGGGCGGCGGATTTGGCATGGCGGCGGCACCGGCGGGCGTATACGTCATCCAGAACGGGCAAGTCAGATGGGAGCCCGCGCTTGATGTCAACCGTATCGTGCTGGGCGGTCAGATGCTGGTGCTGGCACTACTGCTGATCGCCCGTCCGCTGATCCAGGCCTGGCTCAACCGTCGCGCTGCTTAAAAAGACCACCGTTTGAACCTGATAGCCAACTCATACTCATTCCAGTCTGGTATCACACAACGGGCCGCTGTATCAGCCTATAGTTACTCCTGTCACCAAGAGTTTTCAACGCAGGAGGAACAATATGAACGGTCACAATCGTCGGACATGGCGGCGCTGGGGCGCAGCCGCGCTGATGGGCATCGCTACCCTGACCAACCTCGCGCCGGCCAACGCTGCCGTGTGGGGCTTCAACCGCTTCGAGTTCGCTAATCCGGTATTTCTCAACGTGTGGAGCGCCAGCGATCAGCCAGTGATGAACGGCACCGTCAAGCGCTCCTACACCTGGGGGCCGAACCCGTGGTTCGACTACAAAGAATACTATCAGCAGTCACCCAACGGCCTGCGCACGGTGCAGTACTTCGACAAGGCGCGCATGGAGCTAAACAATCCCGGCAACGCCACGCCGAGCGGCGTTACCAACGGCCTGCTAACGGTCGAGCTGGTCTCGGGCCGCGTGAAGCTGGGCGACGGCACCGGCGACGATCAGAACATTCAGCGCCAGCCGGCCAATGTTCCGGTCGCAGGCAACCCAGCCGTCGCCAATCCTAACGCGCCGACCTATGCCTCGTTCCGGGGCGTGGCGACCGTCGACAACGGCTATCGCGATCCCGATCGTACGGGCCAGCGTGTGGGCGCGGTGCTCGACAAGTTCGGCAACCTCAGCAACAACGCCGGCCTGGCCAATGATCCGCTGACGCAGATCGTCAGCTATAACACCGTGACCGGCCACAACATCCCGCGCGTATTCCGCGACTTCATCCAGAACGGCCCGGTCGACGGCCTGTTCGCGTTCGGTCTGCCGATCAGCGATCCCTACTGGGTGCGCGCTCGTGTCGGCGATGCCGAGAAAGATATTCTGGTGCAGCTGTATGAGCGCCGCGTCGTGACCTACACGCCGTCGAATCCGGCTGAGTTCCGCGTCGAGATGGGCAACGTCGGCCAGCACTACTTCCAGTGGCGCTACCCGCACCTGGGCCAGGCCTGGAGTCGCGGCCTTAACAATCCACCCGAGACTCAGATCGCCTACGCTTCCAAGATCGCAACGCCGGACCATTGGGAAGTTTTTCTGCGCGATCCGAACGGCTTTGCGACGACGCAGGTGACCAGCGGATCACAGGAGACCGTGCCCTACTCGTGGCGGCGATCCTTTGTCGACGGCGAGCAGCCGCGTTTGATCACCGACTCGCGCCGTGACGGCGGTCTGCGCCAAGTCTTCAGCATCAACGGCAGCAATCCCGGCGATGTTCGCCAGCACACCGTTGGCAGCGACGTCAACAGCAACGCGTTCAACGCCGCCGTATCGCCGGATGGCACCCAGATCGCGCTGATCCACCAGCCCGGCAATTTGTCGTCGATCGCGATCATCCCGTTTACCAATACGCAGGTTGTGCCAAACGCCGCGCTGCCCTACCGCGACAACTGCGTGTACCAGTCGCCCTCATGGCTGGCCGATGGCTCAGGGCTAGTCTTTGCCTCGAACTGCGACGGCAAATTCGCGATCTATCGCGCGGATATTCAGTATACGTACACGCCGAGCGAGCAGTACATACCGGCCAGTCTGGTCAATATTCGCCCGATCGTCAAGAGCGCGACCGCCGACAACTACTTCCCGCGCGTCTCGCCGGACGGCACGCGCGTGCTCTTCAGCTCGAACCGCAACGGCCAGGGCGATGTGTATATGATCAACCTCGACGGCACCGGCGAGCAGCGCCTCACGACGGGCAACGCCGACGACGGCGCGGCCTCGTGGTCGACCAACGGCTTCGAGATCGTCTTCGACTCGAACCGCGACGGCGACTACGAGATCTACCGGCTCAGCCTCTACGCGCCGGAAAACGTCACGCAGTTGACCTTCAACCAGGTCGACGATCGCTGGCCGCTGTGGGCGCAGTAAGGCGAAGAACAAAGGAACAAAAGAACAAGAGAACAAAGAACAGAGAACCAAAGAAGTACCACATCCCCCCTCGCCTGCGGCAGCGGGAGAGGGGGTGGCGAACAGCGTGAGCCGGGGGTGAGGGCCTCGCAACGAACAACATAACTTCACGCACAACGGCGACACGCTCACGAGCAATCGTGGGCGTGTTTGTTTAATTGTCGCCAATATTTGCGGATCGCGGCTGGGCCTTTTATCATCTGCCTATGCACTTTTTACACATCATCCAGCGCTACTATCCTTACACCGGCGGCTCGGAGCTGTATTTTCAAGAGTTTAGCGAGCAGCTTGCCGCCGACGGGCATCAGGTAACGGTGCTCACAACCAACGCCTGGGACCTCGATCATTTCTGGGCAGCGGGGCGCAAAACCGTCGACGAGGCCGAAGCGCGGCATAATGGCGTACGCATCAAGCGCTTTCCGGTTGAGCGCAGCCCTGGCCCGCCGATCGTCTACCCGATTCTGCGGCGGCTGATGGTTGAGCTGGGACGGCTGCCGGGCACCACGCCGCTGCTGCGACGCATGGCGCTGCTCACGCCGCGCGTGCCGCAGCTTCAGCGCTATCTCGCTACTACCGGAGAGCACTTCGATCTGGTACATACGACCAATATCACGCTGGACTTCACGATCCTGCCGGCGCTGCGCTTCGCCCAGCAGCGAGGCATTCCGCACTTGTGTACGCCGTTTGTCCATCTTGGCGAGCCCGGCAAGCGCCAGATTGTGCGCTACTACACGCAGCCGCATCAGATCGAGATCCTGCGCCGATCGCAGCGGGTGATGGTGCAGACCACACTCGAAGGCGACGAGCTGCGGCAGCTTGGCGTCCCTGACGAGCAGCTGCGGCTGATCGGGTGCTGGGTGCGGCCCGAAACGCTGGAAGGCGGCTCGGCGGAGCGCTTCCGTCGTGAGCACAACCTGCACGGCCCGATCGTGCTTTCGATCGGCGCGGCAGCCTACGACAAAGGCACCATGCATACGATCGAGGCCATGCAGCGCCTATGGCAGAGCGGCTCCGATGCGACGCTGGTGCTGATCGCCGGCACGACGCTGGCTCAGTTCGAGCAGTTCTACGCCACGCTGCCCGAGTCAACCAGGCAGCGGATTCTGCTGATCCGCGCCGCGCCGCACCAGACCAAGCTGGACGCGCTCGCCGCCGCCGATGTGTACGTCATGCCGTCGCGCACCGACTCGTTTGGCATCGTGTATCTTGAGGCGTGGATCTATGATGTGCCGGTGATCGGCGCGCGGGCCGGCGGCGTTCCCGCCGTGATCGACCATGGACACGACGGGCTGCTGGTGGAGTTTGGCGACGTGGCAGCGCTGGCAGACGAGATCCAGCGCCTGCTTAGCGATCGAGATCTGGCGCGGCGGCTGGGGCAGGCCGGACACGCCAAAGTGCTGCGGCAGCTGTTGTTTGAGCAGCAGTACGCCAAGATTCGCGCGGTCTACCAGGAGGTGACTGGACGCGAGCTATAAAAAAAGGACGTTCGTGTGAACGTCCCAAACAACTATGAATTGTGGTCGGCGCTAATCGTTCATCGAGATCAGCGTCACACCATCGATCAGCGCGATCGGCTTATCCTTGGCCCAGCGCGCCGCGCCCTCTTGAAAGTCCATCGAGGTGATCACGACACCTTTTTTGACGCCCTCGACCTTCATGCGCTGCGCCAGCTCCTGCGGCACGCCCGGCTTGATCTTTTCGGCGGTCATCACGCGCAGAATCCAGGGCTCGCCCTCGTAGCTGACCTGAAAATCAAGCCGCTCTTTTTCGAAGCGATAATCGTTGATCAGAAAATCGTGCTTGCGGAACAGATCGGCCACGTAGCCGCCAAGCTGCGGCAGCGACAGCGTTTGCAGATCTTCCACCGTGCGAATGCGGCCCGGCTTTTCGATCCG
>JAFAYS010000168.1 GCA_019240175.1 Chloroflexota bacterium
GCCGGAGTAGTGCCACAGATTGTCGTCTCAACCGGCGATCTGCAATCACGCCTCAACCGCTGGATCGAGCTTGAGCAGCTGCACCAGGAGCGGCCCGCCGTGCCCACCGAGCCGGCCAGCTACCATCCGCGCCCCCGCCTATCGAACCCGTATATCGCCCCACGCAACGACACCGAGCAGGCCATCGCCGAGCTCTGGCAGACCACGCTGGGCGTACAGCAGGTTGGTATCCACGATAACTTCTTCGATTTAGGCGGCAATTCGCTGAGCGGCATTACCTTGATAGGACAGCTTAAGGAGCGCTTCCGAGTGCATATTCCCACCGTCAGCCTGTATGAAGGCCCGACGGTGAGTGCGCTCGCCAAACTAATCGAGCAGGATGAAACCGACGAAACGGCCTACGAACACGGCCAGAGTCGTGGTGAACGACGGCGCGGGAAGCGTCGCGGACGGCAACGGGATCACAACCAGGAGATCGTCGATGACGAAAGTGGCGACTAGGCGCTTACTTGGCCCAAGTAAGCTGAAGATCTTACGGAATATCGTACTCAGCGTGCTCGTGCTGCTGATTATTCTGGCCGCGTCGGGAGTCTGGCTGGTGCGCCGCCCCTGGCCGCAGGTGAGCGGGAACTTGGCGATACCAGGACTCTCGTCATCGGTGCAGATCATCCGTGATCAGTGGGGCGTGCCGCAGATCTACGCCCAAAACGAGCACGATCTGTTCATGGCGCAGGGTTTCGTGCATGCCCAGGATCGGCTGTGGTCGATGTACTTCAACCAGCTTACCGCGAGCGGACGGCTGGGCGAACTCGTGGGCGAGCTGGGGCTGCCCACCGACAAGGTCTTGCGCACAATTGGACTGCGCCGCGCTGCCGAGCGTGAGTGGGCGAGTATGGACCCCGACGCGCGCACGCTTTTGCAAGCCTATTGTGACGGCATCAATGCGTTTCTTGACGCTAACCGGGGCAACCTGCCGATCGAGTTCACCGTGTTGGGCTACGATCCCGAGCCATGGACGCCCGTCGACTCGATCTCCTACGGTAACCTGCTGAGCATGTACCTGGCAGGTAACTACCGGCTTGAGTTTCTGCGCGCCCGGTTGATCGCCGACATCGGGGAGCAGAAAACCAAAGATCTGCTGCCGGCCTATGATCCGAGCACGCCGTTCATTATTCCCGACGAGGTGCAAAGCTACTCATCGATGCGCGACATGGGCTTTGCCGGCCTGGACGCGCTCGACAAGCAACTCGGCGACGCCGGCGCGATGTGGGGCAGCAACAACTGGGTGGTCGCCGGCAGCCGCACCGTCAGCGGCAAGCCCATCTTGTCCGGCGATACCCACATGAACCTGGCCATGCCGTCTATCTGGTACCTGAACGGCGTGCACGGTGGTCGCTTCGACAGCGTTGGCTTTACCTTGCCCGGCGTGCCAGGCGTCGTGATCGGCCACAACGGCAAGATCGCCTGGGCAATTACCAACCTGAACCCGGATGTGCAAGATTTGTACATCGAAAAGCTCGACGATCGCACCAATCCGACCAAATACGAATTCCAGGGCCAGTGGCGCGACATCGAGGTCATTCGCGAAACGATCAAGGTCAAGGATCAGCAGCCGGTACCGCTGAATATCTACGTCACGCAGCACGGCCCGATCATCAACAATGTGATCGATGACATGAGCCAGGCCGATCCGATGGCGTTCAAATGGGCCATGATCGGCGAAAGCAAGCTCTTCTCGGCGATCCTCCAGATGAACGAGGCGCAAAACTGGGATCAGTTCCGTGAGGCACTGCGCAGTTGGCGCATGCCCGGCCAAAACTTTGTGTACGCGGACGTGGACGGCAACATCGGCTACCAGATGACCAGCCAGGTGCCGATTCGCGTGCCGCAGCACAGCGGCCTGGTGCCGGTGCCGGGCTGGACCGGTGAGTACGAGTGGCAGGGCTACGTGCCCTACGAAGAGCTGCCCACGGTGTACAATCCGCCGCAGGGCTTCATCGCCACCGCGAACAACAAAGTGGTCGGCGACAGCTACCCGTACCGCATCACCGACGAGTGGGACCCCGGCTACCGCGCGCAGCGGATCACCGAGCTGCTGCAAGCCAATGACCGCATGGATATTGCCGCCAATCAAAAGATACAGGGCGATACCTTTTCGATCCCGGCCAATAACCTGCGGACCTATATGCTGGCGATCCAGCCCCAGAACGACGAAGAAGCACGCGCGATCGAAATGCTGCGCGACTGGGATCTGCACTTCGAGGCCAACCAGGTCGCCGGAACCCTGTTCCAAACCTGGTACTGGTTTGTGTTCCAAAACACCCTGCGCGACGATCTCAACCCCACGCTGGCCAAAGATTATCTCGACGGCCAGTACGAGCGTCATGGACGTTTCCATATCACCGCCATGACGCAAATCATGCGTGACCCAAACAATAGCTGGTTCGACGATCAAAAAACGCCGGAAGTTGAAACCCGCGACGACATCCTTCAGCAGAGCCTGGGCCAGGCGCTTGCGTGGCTGAAGGAAAATCACGGCGATGATATGAACAACTGGACCTGGGGCAACGTGCATCAAGTGACCTATGTCAACTTGCTGGCAAGCACGGGCAATCCGCTGTTCGCGTGGCTGTACAAGGTCGAGCCGATCCAGGCGCGCGGCGAGAACTTTTCGATCAATACCGGCACGTTCACCTTCCAAGATCCATTCAGCATGGAGCACGGTGCATCGCAGCGCGAAGTGATCGATATGAGCGATCTTGATAGCATGCAAGCGATCCACAGCACCGGCCAGAGCGGTCTGGTGCGCAATCCGCATCGCACCGATATGATCGACAAATGGCAGAACATCGAATACATTCCGGCACCATCCAGCCGCGAAAAAGTCGAGCAAAACGCCGCCTCAACCCTGACCTTGACTCCCGAGGACCCCGAATGAGCGACATCCAGTCACAACTCGCACAGCTCTCGCCGGAACAGCGCAGGCTGCTGGAATTGCTGGCGCACAAGCAGGCGACCCAGGCGGCCAGCGCGGCGACCGCCGCCGAAACGCCGCCCGCCCAAGGTGGTACGATCCCGCTGCGTACCACCAGCGGCCCTGCTCCGCTCTCGTTCGGGCAGGAGCGGCTGTGGCTGCTGGATCAGTTTCAGCCCGGCAGCGCGTTCTACAACATGCCGCTCGTGATGCGGCTGGATGGCCCGCTCGACACGCACGCGCTCCATCGCAGCCTGAACGAGATCCTGCGCCGCCATGAGATTCTCCGCACGACCTTCACGCAAGGAGCGCCCGGCAGCGACAGCCAGCCCGCGCAGGTCGTCGCGCCCGAGCTACAGCTTACGCTGGCCCGCGACAGTGTGGAGGATCTGCCGGCGGCGGAGCGTGAGTCGGCAGCGCTTGAGCGGGTGATCGCCGAAGCCCAGCGTCCGTTTGATCTGGCGCATGGCCCGCTGATGCGCGGTCTGTTGGTGCGGCTCGACGAGCAGCGCCACATGCTGGCGGTCACGCTGCATCACATCGTCTTCGATGGCTGGTCGATGGGCATTATGCTGCGCGAGATCGTGGCGCTGTATCCGGCGTTCGTCGCCGATGCGCCCGTGCCGCTCCCCGCGCTGCCGATCCAGTACGCCGATTACGCCACCTGGCAGCGGCAGCGGCTTGCGGCAGGCACTCCTGGCGGACTGCTTGAGCAGCAGTTGGCCTATTGGAAGGGTGAGCTGGGCGGCAAAGTCGGGGCGCTCGATCTGCCGACGGATCGCGGGCGCGCGGCTATGCCAAGCTTCACCGCGAATGGCGCAAAGATGCCGCTGCATATCGCCAGGCCGCTCGCCGACGCCCTGATTGATCTGAGCAAGCAGGAAAACGGCACGCTGTTTATGACGCTGCTGGCCGCCTTCCAGGCCCTGCTCCATCGCTACAGTGGCCAGCAGAGCATTCTGGTTGGATCGCCGATCGCCAATCGCAACCAGGATGAGCTTGAGGGCATGATCGGCTTTTTCAACAACATGCTGGTGCTGCACGGCGACCTCCAAGGCGAGCCGACGTTTCGCGAGCTGGTGGGGCGGGTTCGCGGCACGACGCTGCGGGCCTATGAGCATCAAGAGCTGCCCTTTGAGCGACTCGTCGCAGAGTTTCAGCCCAGCCAGAACATGAGCCGCAGCCCGCTGTTTCAAGTCATGTTCGCGCTTCAAAATGCGCCGCGTCCCGCCGTGGAGCAGGCTGGCCTGACCCTACAGGCGATCAACGTGGATCTCGGCGTGGCGCGCTTCGATCTGTCGCTTTCGATCCGTGAGAGCGAGCAGGGCCTGAATGCAACGCTGCTCTACAACACCGATTTGTTCGACGCCGCCACGATCACGCGGATGCTTGAGCACTACCACACGCTGCTCCAAAGCGTCGTCGCCGATCCTGATCGACGCATTTCGGCGCTGCCAATCCTGGCGGAAGCGGAGCGGCAGCAGCTTCTGGCGTGGAGCAACGACGCGCAAATCTACGTACTCGACAGCAACCTGCAGCTCGCACCGATTGGCGTGCCAGGCGACGTGTATATCAGCGACGCCGACGGATCGGCAGATAGCTCGTCCGACGGCGAGCGTGATCCTGCCCGCGCAGTGCCACACCCGTTTAGGGACGCAGCGGATAGCCAGACTGGCGCTCAACTTTACAAAACCGATCGCCGCGCCCGCTACCGCGCCGATGGCACCATGGACATTTTGACCACGGCGACCTCGGACGGAGCGGAAGCTGCCCAGACGGCACCGTTTGTTGCGCCACGCAGTCCGATCGAGGAAGAGCTGGCCGGTATTTGGAAGACGATTATTGGTCACGAGCGGATTGGCGTGTATGACGATTTCTTTGAGCTTGGCGGGCACTCGCTGAGCGCAGCGCGCATGCTGTCGCGGGTACGTGAAACCTTCAAGGTAGATATTCCGATGCGCCGCTTGTTTGAGGCGACAACGGTGGCGGCAATGGCTGAGTTGATTGTTGCACACGAGGCACGACCAGGACAGACCGACAAGATCGCCCGCGTGCTGCAACGT
>JAFAYS010000357.1 GCA_019240175.1 Chloroflexota bacterium
CAGCGCCGACTCAAGATCCAGCCGCTGTAGCGCCCGCGCATTCATGGCCGGATCATACAGCGCATAGCACGCTTTGCCCTGGGCCTTGGCGCGATACATCGCCACATCCGCCTGGCGCAGAATCTCGTCAACCGATTCCTGGCCTGCCGACGACCAGGCGATCCCAATGCTGGCGGTGACAACCAGCGTTCGCTCGGCGATGACGAAGGGCGCGTGGAGCTCGCTGATGATCCGCTCTGCCACCTGCAGCGCGCCGCCGATGTCGGGGAGCTGCTCTAGCAGGATCGTAAACTCATCGCCGCCGAGGCGTGCCGCAGTATCTTCGGGCCGCACGCAGGTTTGGAGGCGCTGGGCCAGCAGGTTCAGGAGTTCATCGCCCGCCCGGTGCCCCAGCCGATCGTTGACATATTTGAAGCCATCCAGGTCGAGAAACAGCACGGCGACGGCGCGCTGGTGACGCTGGGCTGCGGCCAGCGCACGCTGGAGCCGATCTTTGAACATCGCGCGGTTTGGCAGCTGAGTCAATGAATCATGAAACGCTTGATGGGAAAGCAGGGCTTCTACCTGCTGATAGTTTTGGACCGCGCTCCGCAGACTCGCTAGGGTGGTTTCAAGCTGCGCCATGGTCGTTTGTAACATGCGGATCAGGTTCTGCATGCGCATTAGCGATAGCAGGAACAGCAGGGCAGAGCCGCCCAGGATCACCAGCACGCTTACTGGCCGCCCACGTACCAGCTCCATGGTCAGCACTGCCGGCCCCAGCAGCGAGGCGGCGGCAAGCATGATCAGCCGCCCGTAGGTGAGCTTGACCAGTGGTGCCGGTGGCAGCGCGGACAGCGATCGCATCGACGGATGGAGCGCCGCAACGCCAATACTGAGATAGCCAAGCAGCCAGCCATAGTCGATGATACTGCCGGTGCTGTACGTCTCGTTGAGCGCCATGATCGCATAGGTAATATCCGCTCCCAGGATCAAGATCAAGCTACAGCCCAGGAAGGTATAGGCGAGCGGTCGTGGGCCGGGACTCAGGAGAATGTGCGCGATGATCGCGACGAGGAACACATCCATGAGCGGGTAGGCGACGGAGACCACCTGCTCGACTCGCGTGAGGGTTGGATCTTGGATGTAGGGTTCCATCAAGTAGACTAGCCCGAGCATGCCCGCGCTGACGGTGACCATTGCCGCGTCGATGACACTGCCGATATCGCCCGACCGTATCCGCCGCCGGACGAGCAACAGCATGCCGAGCGTGAAGGGGAGATATCCGGCCAGGTACAGCACATCGGCGACTGATGGAAATGGTGACTCGATCCGCAGCACCAGCTCGTAGTAGTCCCAGATCACGTTGCCGACACTGGTCAAGACTTGGGCAAGCAGGAAGCAATACCAGGGAAGCCGCTGCGGTGGATCGTGGGCCCAGATGCCGATACCAATCGCCACAATCGTTGAGCTGGCCAGAACATCGTAGTAAAGGTTGAGCGCCGCGAGTGACGGCATCCAGTGATACACGACAGCGGCGATGATCCCAAGCACCAGGTAATACCACCAGGCGTAGGTCCGGATCACGGCACGTAACGGGTGAGCGGGGGGCTGTGACATCAGAAGCTCCAGGCTTGCGCAAACGTTTTTCTAGACCCGAGGCATTGATGAGGTGCGAGCGGACAAAATCCCGTCACGCGCTGAGCTGCTGCCTCAGCGCTGCGTTGGGTGAGATGTATAACGTAAACGGCTGTTTCAGATCAGGGTGTTGTCGCCAGCGATGATGGCCGGCTGCTGGGCGGTGTTGTCCACGGGCATGTTAGCACATGGTTAGCCTTTCTGCATGTCTGCTAGTGTACCATGTTACATGGTAAATTATTCGGCTCTTCTTCGTCTGTGCATGAGCTAGCGCCTGGCGGGCACGGCTCTTGATGCATGCAGCGCTGCTACGAGGCAAGCGTACCGAGACGATACTCACAAAAGATTCCACCAGAGGAGGCCACATGCAGCCAGCCGATGAACCAACGTGGTGCCCGGATGTCGTCCTACCGGGGTTTGAGGCGGCAACGCTCCACTTTCCAGACGATTATGATGGCCCGGTCTATGCCACGCTGGTGCGGCGTCAGGCGCAGGAGCCCACACACCGGGCGGTGCTGTATATCCACGGCTACACCGACTATTTCTTCCAGGTCCATCTCGCTGACGAGTTCAATGCGCACGGCTACAACTTCTACGCGCTGGATCTGCGGAAATACGGACGGTCGCTCCGTGGCGGGCAGCATCCCAACTACTGCCGAGATATTGGTGAATATTTCGCGGAGCTGTCGGCGGCGCTGCGGATCATGGCCGAGCACGATGCCAACACGTGGATTGTGCTGTGCGGCCACTCGACTGGTGGTCTCACGAGCGCCCTGTACGCCGACGCCGGCGCGGAGCGTCACCGTATCAATGCGCTGGTGCTGAACAGTCCATTTTTCGCCTTTAATCTTAATCGTCGCCACCTGACGGCAGTGCAGGCGCTGGCGGGTGTCGCCGACGCGCTACCCTTTGCGCAGCTTCCGCGCAGCCGGCCCGTGCCGTACATCCAGAGCATCCACGCCGATCATCGCGGTGAGTGGCCGTTTGATCTGCGCTGGCGTCCGCTACATGGCTTCCCGATCTATGCCGGCTGGCTGCGCGCGATCCTACGCGCACATCGGCGGCTGCGCGCAGGCCTGGCGATTCGCTGCCCGGTGCTCGTCATGCATGCGGCGGCAACCGTGACGGGACCGGAGTGGCATCCTGGTTTTCAGTCGGGAGATGGTGTCCTCAACGTGAAGCATATTCGTGAGGGGAGTCGCTACCTGGGACCGAACGTCACCGTCACCGAGATCAAGGATGGCCTCCACGACCTCGTGCTTTCGCGGCCTGATGTGCGGGCACAGGTTTTTGCGAGGATCTTTGATTGGCTGGCCGAGCTGCCACAACCTTTAGTTGCTCGTGATTCGGGGGCAGCCTGAGCGGGAGCACTGAGCCACACTCTCCTGGCCTGAACCGTGCAGCGCGGCCAGGCGCGGGATCGCCACGTCACGGCCAGTGAGCACACCACGGTCCGCTTCGGATCTATAATGCAGCGATCGTTGAACCGGATCGGTGTCCGCGCCCCGTCGCGCGTACTTCACACGGACTCCGTGATCCATGTGAAAGGAGGCCCATGATGGCATTCGACGAATCGACTATGCCGGGATGCCGACGAATCCGCTGGCGACGATGGTCGCCGGTTGCGCTGCTGGTGCTGGTGTTGCTTATGTCCGAAGCAGCGACGCGTGACTATCGTCCCTTTGCTCAGGTTGCCCATGCCGCCGTGAAGCGACGCGTGTTTGTGCCGCTGGTTGCGGGCACCCGTGGCAGCCCGGCTCCAACACCACCGCCGTCAGCGTCGCCAGGACCGACGGCCATGCCACCGGGTGGACAGCTGGCGGCGTTTCCAGGTGCGGAAGGGTTCGGTACCACGACGACCGGCGGACGCGGCGGACGTATTCTGTATGTGACCACGCTGGCAGATGCCGGGCCGGGCAGCCTGCGCAGCGCGCTGACGGCGTCCGGCCCGCGCACGGTGCTGTTCCAGGTTGCTGGTACGATCACCTTGAACGATGATATTGTGATCAACGCGCCGTTCCTGACGATCGCCGGGCAATCCGCGCCGGGTGAGGGTGTGCAGATCCGAGGCGGCATGCTCCACATCCGTACGCACGACGTGGTAATCCGCTATCTGCGCCTCCGTCCCGGCGACATGCTCAATGCCAGCGCCGTGCAGACACGCGACGCGCTGACGATCAACGGCACGGGTCAGGACGATGTATACCATGTCGTGATCGATCATTGCTCCCTGCTCTGGGGTCCCGACATCGGCGGCGCAGCGCTCCTCAGCGGGATTCGTGATAGCACGATTCAAGACACGATCATCGGTGAAGGCTTGTACCTGTCGAATCATCCTGAGGCAACCGCCGCCCAAGATGGCCATTCGTTAGGCCTGAATATCACGCAGTTGACGGCGGGCAGCTATCCCACGCGCATCACTCTCCACCACAATCTGCTGACCACCGCCGACCAGCGCATGCCCCAGGTCATGGGCGGTGCTTCCGTCGATGTGGTCAATAACGTCGTGTATAACTGGGGCGTGAGCCCGGCGCAGGGCAATCCACGATCATTAAACCTGATCAATAATCTGTTTATTAGAGGACCGATGACCAAAACCTTGCTGGCTTGGGAGCCACGGACCAACGCCGAGCATCCCACATTGCGCCCAGACTCGGTGTATGAGCGGGGAACGGTCACGGAAGGCTTTACGACGGTGCGCGGTGATCCGCAAACGGTCTATGCCGCCGCGCGCTTTGTGCCGTACTCGTTGCGCACGGAGCAGACGCCGCAGGACGCCTATGCCCGGATTGTGCAGGACGTCGGGCCGACGCGTCCCGCTCGCGATCGTGTGGATCAGCGGATCGTCGACCAGCTGCGCAATCGCACAGGTAGCTTCCCCAACGGCAACGAGCTGGTGTGGCCGAGCCTGGCTCCTGGGCCGATCGCGGTCGATGCCGATCAGGATGGCATGCCGGATGCCTGGGAGCGCGACTGGTTTGGCACGTTGAGCCGTGGCACGCCAACGGACTCAAGCGGCGATTTCGATCGGGATGGCTACACCGATGTCGAGGAATATTTGAATCGCTCCAATCCAACCCAGTAGCCGGCCCGTACGACGTTGCCAGTTGACGTAATATATTATGCCGAGACTGTGCCCAATTTCGGCTATGCGTCGAGCATCTGCGCGGCGATCAGCTCGTGTGAGCGGCGGCGCAGCGCGTGGTCGGTGATGTTGATCACCAGGATCAGCTCATCCGCGTTGAGCTCAGCGGCCAGCGTGCGCAGCGCGCGCGCGACGTGATCCGGCGTGCCGTAGATCGGTGTGAACGGTGCCAGCTGCTCACGATCCTCGGCGGTGAACGCATAGGCTCGCGCCTCCTCGATCGTCGGTGCCGGGCCGCGCTCCTGCCTGAGACGGCGTAGCTGGCTGAGATCGCCCGCCAGCTTCAGCCCCTCAGCGAGCTCCTGGCTTTCGGCGCAGATGACCGAAACACTGGCCAGCGCATACGGCTCCGCCAGGTGCGCCGAGGGCCGGAAGTTCGCTTGGTAGGCGCGGATCGCCTTGGCGGACTCCAGCGGGCCAAAATGATAGGCCGCCGCAAAGGCACGACCACGCTCAGCCGCCAGCACACCACTGCGCTGCCCAGAGCCCAGCAGCACGATCGGCGGGAACGGCACGCCCTCAGGCGAGGCGATCACCGTGTGCAGCGGATGATCTTCAGGGAAGGCCGACGGCGCGATCTCGGCGTAGCCTTCAAGCTCGGCCACGAGCCGCGCGATGTCATCGGCGGCCTGAAGGCGTGACTCGCTGCCGCGCAGGGC
>JAFAYS010000434.1 GCA_019240175.1 Chloroflexota bacterium
TCGTCGCGCCGATCTTTGTGCTGGGCTTGACGCTGCTGACGCCACAGACCGCGCCCTTCGATCTGCAAGATTTGCCCCGCCGCCGGCAGCTTGGCATCGCGGTCTGTGTGACAGCAGTCGTCTACGCGATCATCGCCGTGCTGATCATTCGTCCGATCTATGCCACGGTTGCCAGCGGCGACTCCGGCCATTATCTGCGCTTTTATTTCGGCGGCCTGCTGACGATGGGCGTGCTGGGTGTGCTTGAGCGCTTCGTGCATGTGCTGGCGGTGCTGCTGCCGAGCGCGCTGCTCTGCTGGTGGGGCCGCTGGACCGCGCTGCCCGCTCTGGCGTTGATCCTTCCAGCGGTTCTGAGCACGGGGCCTGGCGCGGGCTACGCCTGGTCATATCATCACTACGCGGCGGCTGTGCCGTTTATTGTCGCGGGCTCGATCGTGGGCGCGCAGGTTCGCCGGGATCGCATCACCAATCCCAGGCTGCGCGTTCGTGAAGCGCGTGCCGCCGGTCTGCTTTTCCTAGCGACAACGCTGATCTTTCACGTCGGCCTCAACGATACGCCGCTGGGCATCACCTACTGGCGCGCGGAGCTTGGCTCGGGTCGTGACGCCAGCAACTATGGCGTGACCAGCCGTGACGCGCTCAAAGATCGCTGGCTGGCGGCGAATGTGCCCGCTGAGGCTAAACTGATCGCCTCCAACTTCCTGGCCCCGCATCTTTTCAATCACGACACGCTGTATCTCACGCGCTACCCCGACGATCCCAAGGCTGGACGGCTGCCCAAGCATCTGCCGCAGGCCAACCTGGTGCTCGCCGACGCGCTCTTCGACTATGTGAAGCAATCCGGTGACGGCTTTGGCGGCGGCGTGGCCTATGATGTCGACGCGATTCGCCAGATGCTGCAAGCGCCCGATTGGGGCCTGACGGCGGCGCGCGACGGCCTGCTGCGCTTCGAGCATCAGCCGGCGCAGCAGACGATTTTAGCCCAGAGCATTCGCCAGATCGAGGATGCGGGAGCGGCCAGCGCGCAGTTCGGCAGCGCGATCGAATTGGTGCGTGGTGAGGTCGAGCCGCTGGGCGGCAGACGCTACCGGGCGACCTTCCGCTGGCGAGCGCTGCGTGACTTCAAGCCTGGCGAGGACTTCATCGCGGTCAGCAGCCTGGCCGGCACCAGCGACGCGCGGATCGCGCATCTGCCCAGCTTTGCGCTCCAGCCAACGGGCGGCTGGCGCTCCGGCCAGGTCTGGGAAGAGCAGTTCGAGGTCGCGCTGCCCGACGATCTGGCCGCCGGGCGCTACGAGTGGCAGGTCGGCTGGTACGATACCCACAATCCCTACGCCGCGCAGACTGACGCGCGCAGCCAGATCGCCGCGCCGGCCACACTCACTTCGATCGACCTGCGTTGAGTCGCGGTGCGAAATAAACGGTCTGCTCGGCGGTAAACACGCGCTGCCAGGCTGGATGCCGATCCAGAGTCGCCACCAGTCCAGCCTGCCGTTCGGCGTCGATCAGCCAGCCGTCAAAGTCGTACTTCTCGGCCAGCGCGTCGACCTCTTGACCCTGGCCCAGCACGATGTAGTCGCGCCACTGCTCGTAGGGATACAACTCGATGCGCGGATCGATAAACACCCGCCGATCTGGCGTCGACCAGATCAGATACGAGCCAAAGCCCATCTCGTGAAACAAGCGCTGCGGCTGTAGCCCGCGCGCCCGCAGTTCCTCAGTCGCCGCGACCGGCGTCTCGACGCTGATCAGATTGCCCACCGCCGGCGGCAGATCCAGCGCTTCTTTCCACCAGGGCAGCGTGCCGAGCACCATCAGCGCCAGCAGCCCCGCGATCAGCCGGTTCATAAACACGACGCCGATCGGACGCCTGGCTGGTCGTGCTTCGGCGCTCAGGAGTCGCGCGCAGATCGGCGCGGCCACAATGCCGAACCACAGGATGTTGCGTACCGACTGGAAGGACAGCGCCGTGAACGGCAGCAGCACCAGCAGATCGGTCAGGTGTACGTAGCGCCGCCGCCACGCCAGGATCGCCACCATGATCGCAAAGACGCCGAAAAAGATCCAGGTCATCGGCTCGTTGATCACGCGAAACGGCGACGCCCACTCGGTCACCAGGTCTCCCACTGAGCGATTGCTCAGCAGCCCGGCCACGTAGCCCCAGATGCCGAAGCCGCGCGGATTCGCCAGCGTCGCCAGCAATGCCGCCGCGCTCCACAGCGCTAGCGCGCGTAGCTCCTGCCAGCTGCGTGGGCTTGATACGCTCTGCGTAAACCACTGCCGCTCCGCGATCGCGCCCAGCCAGAAGATGCCACACAGCACGGGCAGCAGCGTAAATGTGCCGTGCAGATTCACCCACAGCAGCATGATCAGCGGCAAAGCCCACAGCGGCGCGCGTCCGCTGCGTCGCCAGGCCAGCAGAATGCCCAGCGTCGCGATACACAGCGGGATCGCGTAGGTCTGCGGGCGAATCTGCCAGTTGTCCATCGCCACTAGCGCGCCAACTAGCGTCGACATCACTGCAACGCGCACGTCTGCGCCTTCGCGGCGGCAGATCGTGTAGAGCAGCGCGAACGAGCCGGTGATCAGCAGCGTTTGCAAGAAGACCAGCAGCGCGGGGCCGCCCAGCTCGTAGCCGCCATACATCAGCAGCTGCGCCAGCCAGGGCTGGTTGTAGTAGGCCTGACCGTCGCGCAGGTACGAGAACTGATCCGCGCGGGGAATATCACCTGTCTGCGCGATGATGCGTCCGGTCGCGATGTGCCACCAGAAATCGTTGGGCATGATCGGCGTGAGCTGGACTTTCAGCGCGATCAGCGTGACCAGCGCCACGACCCAGATCTGATCGATCGACGGCCAGGCGCGCGATGGTTGTGTACGGTGCATAGACTTGGCCCATTTCCTGCTAGAGCGCATAGGCGCATACAACTCTGCAATCTAAAACCCGCAAAAGCATGTGCTACAATGAGCTTTCTTTTGTAAATGCTCTTTTTAGCGTGTTTCGACGCTATGGGGAAGGAAAGTACTTGATGGCGATCGACATAGCGCCAGTCCACGTTCCAACGGCGGATACCTCGGACCTACGGCCTCTCATCACTCCCGCGCTAGTAATTATTCCTACATACAACGAGCGAGAAAACATCCTCGCGCTGCTGCCGCGTGTGCTGGACTATCCCGAGCTCAGCGTGCTGGTCGTCGACGACGGCTCGCCGGACGGCACCGGCGATCTGGTTGCCGCCGAAGTGGAGCGCAATCCACGCGTGCATCTGATTCGCCGCGCCGGCAAGCAGGGCCTGGGCACCGCCTATGTCGCCGGATTCCGCTATGCCCTCGCGCGCGACGCCGAGTTCATCTTCGAGATGGACGCCGACTTTTCGCACGATCCGCGCTACCTGCCCGATCTGCTGCACGCGGCCGAAAGCGCCTACGATCTCGTGATCGGCTCGCGCTACGTGGCCGGCGGCGGCACCACCGACTGGGGCCTCGGTCGCCAACTGATCAGTCGCGGCGGCAATGTGTATGCCCGGCTGATCCTGGGCTTGCCGCTCTCGGATATGACCGGTGGCTACCGCTGCTATCGGCGCGCAGCCCTGGAAGCGATCAACCTGAATGGCATCCGCTCCAACGGCTACTCGTTCCAGATCGAGATGGCCTACCGCGTGCGACAGGCCGGTCTGCGCGTCGGCGAAGTCCCGATCATCTTTCCTGATCGGCGTGTCGGCGCGTCGAAGATGAGCAAGCAGATCGTTTTCGAGGCGCTGCTCAACGTCGTCAAGCTGCGCCTGGGATTGATGTAGCAATGCTGTAGCTGCGTCCTGGCAGTATAGAAACCGCGACCGGCGCGGTCAACGGCGGGAGTCACCCTTTCGGCCCTGCCCACAACGTTTAGCCCAACATAGGACCAGACGCCCAACTATAGTAGGGACAGAAAACCTCGTGCTGGCTATAATGGAGGCCATTCGGCACCATTTCCCAAAGCGAGGTTTTTTGTGGTCGATACGAGCACGGTTGCTGAGCAGTTACAGGAGCTGCGCGAACAATATCGCCAGGAGCAGGAGCGTAATCGGCGGGAGATCGATGAGATCGAGCGGCTGCTGCGCCAAACCCAGACCGAGGCTGAAAAGCTTGCCCAGCGCGATCTGAGCGCTTCGAGCCAGCTGCGCAACTTGCAGGCAAATATCGATCGCTTCTCGAAAGATGATATTCGCAACGTGTACACGATGGTCCAGGAAGTTCAGGTGCGCCTGGCTTCCGTGCGCGGCCAGGTTGAACAGTTGCAGGCCAAGCAGCAGCGCACACGCGCGCGCCAGGAAGAGCTGAACTCGCTGCTGAGCGTGCTGACGCCCGTCGAAGAAAGTTTCCGCGATCTGGCTACAGCCAATCCCGCCAACACCAATCCCGTCAACGACGCGCTGATCAGCGAGGTGATCCAGGCCCAGGAAAAAGAGCGCCTGCGGATCTCGCTCCAGATGCACGACGGCCCGGCGCAAACACTGTCGAACCTGATTTTGCGCGCCGAAATCTGCGAGCGCCTCGTCGATCGCGATGTCACGCAGGCCCGCGCCGAGCTGGCCTCGCTCAAAAAAGCGATCAATACCACGCTGCAGGATACTCGCCGCTTCATCTTCGATCTGCGCCCGATGATCCTTGACGATCTCGGCCTGGTGCCCACGCTTCGGCGCTACGCCCAGGACTTTGGCGAGAAGTACGGCCTTGAGATCTCGGTCGCGGTGCAGAACATGGATAACCGCTTCCCACGTCACTACGAGGTTGCGCTCTTCCGTTTTGTGCAGGAGGCGCTGAACAACGTGTCCAAGCACGCCAACGCCAGCACGGCCCGCGTGGTTTTGGATGCGTTCGGTAACCAGGCGCAGTTGATGGTGGAAGACGACGGCACCGGCTTCAATATTTCGGAGGCAATGGCCGAGCGTCCGGGTCGTCCGGCGATGGGTTTTGCGGTGATGCGCCAGCAGATCGAAACGCTGCTTCACGGCCAGCTTGGCGTCGAGAGCGCGCCCGGTCGAGGCACGCGTGTTGTCGCGACGGTGCCTACGCCCACGGTCTAGATCTAGGGCTCGATCCAGCGGTAGCCAATGCCCCACTCGGTTTGGATCGGCTCCGAATCGGCGGCGATCGCGGCAAGTTTGGCCCGTAGCCGCCGCACATGAACATCTACGGTTCGCGCATCGATGTGCTGATCGGTGCCCCATACCTGACGCAGCAGCGCTTCCCGTGTCCACACCTGGCCGGGATGCGTTGCCAGCAGCGCCAGCAGATCGAATTCGCGCGGGCGCAGGTCCAGCGTTTGGTTGTAGAAGTGCGCGATTCGTCGCTTGGCATCAATGTGGAGCG
>JAFAYS010000524.1 GCA_019240175.1 Chloroflexota bacterium
CGACGCGGATCACCAGCGCGCAGGTGGCGCATGTGTGGCAGCGTGTGCGCGAGCCGTGGCAGAATATCCAGAATCGCTGGGACAAAGCCTTCTCCAATATCAACGCGCCGGCCAACGCTGCTGGCGGCGGCTTCTTCGGCGGGCGAGCGCTGAACCTGGGCGGCGCGCGATCGCTGGGCACCGAGCTGGTGATGGATGTCAAGTCGGTCGACGGCGAGAACAAGCCCTACTTCGACTACTGGCGCGCGACCGCCTACGATCGCTATGTGGGCGATTTCGGGCCGGGCGGCCTCACCTGGTCCGACACCACGGGACAGGTCGCGGCTGCCACGCTGGGCCTGACGCAGGAAGAGCGCGCGCGAACGCCGCTTGAGTCCGGCAAAGGCATGGCGCAGCTGGACACCGTCGAGCGCTCGGTAGTCACGCAGACCTTCACCATGCGCCAGAACTTCCCGCAGCCGACGCTCTTTGCCGCCACGCAGCCGGTGACAGTCAGCGTGCCGATCCACGTCAAGCACTCGTTTCTCACCGTTGACGGCAACACCGTCGCCAATTTTAGCGACACCTCGCTCTTCACGGCGCAGTCCAGCAGCCTGCGCTCCGGCACTGAATACACCGTCAACTCGCTGGTCAGCGTTGCGGACAAGCAGAGCTTGCGCCAGGTGCCAGCCCAGTACTCGCCCTGGCTGCAGCGCTATCTACAGCTGCCCGAGGGCAACCAGCTGGATCGCGTCAAGGCTAAAGCCCAGGAGCTCGCCGGCGCGGCTACTAATCCCTACGATAAGGCAGAGGCGATCCAGAGCTATCTGCGAAGCTTCCCGTATGACGAGAAGATCCCCTTCCCGCCCGAGGATCGCGATCGCATCGACTGGTTCTTGTTCGATCTTCAGCGCGGCTACTGCGATTATTTCGCCTCGGCGATGGCAGTGATGCTGCGCTCGCAGGGCGTGCCGGCGCGCCTCGTCTCGGGCTACGCGGGCGGCGTGTACAGCACGGAAAAAGGCGTGTACGAGGTTCGCCAGAACGTCGCGCATACGTGGGTTGAGGTGTACTTCCCCGGCTTCGGCTGGCAGCGCTTCGAGCCAACGCCGGCGTCATACACCGATGTGCCTAATCGCCCCGAATCGGCGGATCAGGCAGGCGCGGAAAATTCGGAGAGCAACCGCGACCCCAGCGAGCTGTTCACCGGACGCGATATCAGCCTGGAAGAGCTGGAGCGGAGGCTGGCCGAGATGGAAGGCCGTACATCGAATCCCGACGCGATCAACAAGCTGATCGCCGAGCAAGAAGCGGCTGAGCGACGCGCGGCCTTGATCCGCACCGGCACGATCGGCGGCGGCCTGGCGGCGATTGCGGTGGTGCTCTTGGTCTTCCTGCGACGGCCTAACGGCGTGGGAGCGGCGGCGCTGGCCTACACGCGCACGCTGCGGATCGCGCGCTGGGCGGGCATCGGGCCCAAAGAGTCCGCCACGCCACGTGAGTTTGCGCTTCAGCTGGCCGAGCACATGCCCGCACACCGCGCGCCGCTCACCGACATTGCCAGCGCTTACACGCGTGAGCGCTACAGCTCGCGCGCTGCTCAAGCCGAGCAGATGGGCATTGTCGAGCGCGCGTGGGAGCAGATTCGCTGGCCGCTGCTGGGCACAATGGTCAGCCGCTGGGCCGGCATGGGCCGCGATCGCAAGAACAAAGACGATAGCGTACGGCTCAGTCGGCGGCGCGGCAATACGCGCAAACGTCGCTAATCCATGAAGCACACGCGCCGGTCGGAAAAAATCCTGACCGGCGCGGTTTTTATTTTCAAAGGTATTCAAGTTGGAGAAATTGTAGAGACACGGCGGCGACGTGTCCTAATCCATTTACACATCCAGCGCCAGCCGAATCCCCAGAAACGGCGTACGACGCTCCGGCTGAAGCCGCAGCCGGCAGGCGCAGCGAGCAAAGCCCTCAGGATTGGCAAAGCAGCCGCCGCGAATGATCCGCCGCGTCTCGATCGCTGGCGGCGCGTGCTCGGGCGCGGTACGCAGCAGACGCTGCAAAAAGCGTGGCGTGCGCCGCTCGATGCGTGGCTCGCTGCCGTTGCGTCCGTCGTCGGCGCGGTAGGGATAGGGTGCTTGGAGCGATTGTGTCCACTCCCAGACCGCGCCGGACATCTCCAGCACGCCATACGGCGACGCGCCAGCCGCATACTGGCCGACCGGCGTGGTGATGCCCAGGCCGCTCTCGCGAACGTTGCAGCGCTGTAGATCGAAATCGTCGCCCCAGGGAAACGCCCGCCCATCGACGCCGCGCGCCGCTTTTTCCCACTCGGCCTCGGTCGGCAAACGGTAGCGTCGCCCGGTCTGCTCGCCGAGCCAGCCGCAGAACGCCTGCGCCTCGTACCAGCTAACGTCGACCAGCGGATGATCGCGCAGATTGTCGGGGAGCGCGTCGCCCCAGGTAATCGGACGATGCGCATCCGTCGCCGCCTGAAACAGCGCGTACAGCGCGTTGGTCACCGGCACCTGCGCGATCGCGAATGCCGCGACCAGCACCTCATGCTGCGACGACTCTTCGGCGTAGCTTTCGCGGGTGCCGCCGTAGCGCGCCGCCAAACCTGAGCGATCGGCGTCGGGCGTGCCCATGCGGAACGCACCAGGCGGAATCGTGATCATCTGCGGCAGCAGCGCTTCGATCGATGTGGCAGCGCTCATCGTGTCCCGCGCTCCAACAGCCGGTCGAAGGCGTCGGGCGACAGATCGTCGAGTGTACGCGTCACAAGATCCGCATGCAACTCAGGATGCGACCACAGCACGCCCACGGTCGCCATTCCGGCCCGGCGTCCGCCTTCGACACCGGCGGGCGCATCCTCGACCACGATGCAGCGCTCGGGCGGCAGGCCCAGCTTCTCCGCCGCGACCAAGAACACTTGCGGATCAGGCTTGCCGCGCTGGACATCCTCCGCCGACGTGATCGCCTCGAAGAAATGCGCTATCTCCAGCGCGGCCAGAATCGCCTCGACGTTGAGCCGTGGCGCTGAGGAAGCGACCGCCTGTCGCCAGCCAGCCGCATGAAGCGCTTCCAGCCAGCGGCGCACGCCCGGCAGCGGCTGCACGCCGCGCTCATGCATCAGTTCACGGTAGCGCGCTTCTTTAACATCGCCGATCCGCGCGATCTCAGCCTCCGTCAGATCCGCGCCCAGCCAATCGCGCAGAATCGAATCGTTGCGCCAGCCAAACGTCGCCGCAAACCGATCGCGGCTAAGATCGAAGCCTTCGGCGACCATGGTCTCGTGCCAGGCCAGCCAGTGATAATCGCCCGAATCGATCAGCGTGCCGTCGACATCCCACAGCACGCCGCGCGGCTCAGATGATGAATCGTTATGTATAGTCACAGATAAATCCTCCTGATTGTTCGCAGCACTAGCTAGATTGTACCAGCGTCGCAGGTCGTCGCCCGCATGCCTGTAATTCCGGCGCAAGAGTACTGAGGAGCAGCATACCTCTCGTACTAGCGCATTTGCTTGACCCGATCATAGCCGCTGGTTATTCTGACGCTACACGCCCCATCAAGATTGTGAATGTATGACTGTAGCTACCGAGACGATACGATTCCTGCTTTGCAAGCTGGCGGATGAGCACTATGGCTTGCCGATGGAAGTTGTGCGCGAGGTCATTCGCTGGCGCCTGCCAACGCCCATCCCCGGAACACCGATCACGGTGCTGGGCATGCTGCATCATCGTGGCGCGATTCTGCCCGTGATCGATGTGCGCTCCCTGCTGGGCATTGGGAGGCCAGCGCCGGGCCGCAGCTCGCGAATCATCGTCGTCGAGCACAACGCGATTCACGCCGGGATCGTCGGTGATGCGGTGGCAGATATTGTGGAGCGTGACGATCGCGTCACCGAGCCGCTGCCGTCGTCGCTACCGCCGGCGCAGGCGCACTATCTGACCGGCCTGATCGTGCATGAAGAGCAGCCAGTGGCGCTGCTCGATCTTGAGGCAGTTTTCGCGGCGATCACGGCAAGCAATGATGCAGGCTAAGCAGTTTATCGTCGTCGCTGCGGGCGGACAGCGCTACGCGGTGCA
>JAFAYS010000525.1 GCA_019240175.1 Chloroflexota bacterium
ACGAACGCCTTGCGCGGGCCGTTGATCATCACTTCTTCGACTTGCGGATCGCTCAGCAGTGTCGCCAGCGCCTGCTCGCCTGCCAGGAGGCTTGCCTCAGTCATCACACACCATTACGATAAGAACAGAGAACAGAGAACAGAGAACAGCGGAATGGCTTGTGGTTCTTTGTTCTTGGTTCTTTGTTCTCCATAAGCCTATACTTCAATCGCTTCCGAGCGATTCTCGAAGGCTGCTCGATCAATCGGGATGCCGTAGCTTTCAAGCTGCTCCAGGCACTGCGGCACGTAGCCGGTAGTGACGAAAGCGCCCTGCACCTTGCCATCTTTGACGCCGCTCTGCTGCCAGCGCCAGATGGGCCGCACCTGCACGCTGCCCTCGTTGACGCCGAGCACTTCGGCGATTTCCAGGCAGCGGCGCTGACCGTCGACCATGCGCCCGAGCTGGATCACCACGTTGAGCGCGTTGGCCATCTGCTCGCGCACCGCCGAGTTGGTCAGGCCGGTTTCGGCGAACAGCGCCATCGTCTCAAGACGCGCGAAGGCGTCGTAGGGCGAGTTGGCGTGCACGGTGGTCATCGAGCCTTCATGACCGGTGTTCATCGCCTGCAACATGTCGATCGACTCGGCGCCGCGCACCTCGCCGACGATGATGCGATCGGGACGCATACGCAGGGCGTTGCGCACCAGCTGGCGGATCGTCACCTCGCCGTCGCCGTACTGGTCGGCCTGGCGCGCCTCAAGGCGAATCACATGCGATTTCGCCAGCCGCAGCTCCGCCGCGTCCTCGATCGTCACGATACGCTCGTGGTCGGGAATAAACGACGACAGCGCGTTGAGGAAGGTCGTTTTACCGGAGCCGGTGCCGCCCGAGACCAGCACGTTGAGCTTGGCGATCGCGCAGCCACGCAGAAATTCGAGCATGCCGCGCGTCATAGCCTTGCGCTCGACCAACTCCTGGCCGGTAAAGGCAGCCGGGCGGAAGCGCCGGATCGTCATCACCGGGCCAAGCAGCGACAGCGGATCGATCACCACGTTGACGCGCGAGCCGTCGGGCAGGCGCGCATCGACCATCGGCGACGACTCATCGATGCGGCGACCCAGCGGCGCGACGATCGTGTTGATCACATTGAGCAGATGCTGCTCGTCGCGGAACTTGATATGCTCCAGCCGCTGCATCTTGCCGTTGGCCTCAATATAGACCGTATCGGGGCCGTTGATCATGATTTCGGTCACATCCGGGTTGCTGAACAGCTCGACGCCCAGCTCGCTCTCGATGTAGTGCGGCGTGAACTTGGAGCGATCGATGTCGGCGTTGTAGCGGCGCAGGCGCGGCAGCGCTTTGGGCACCACGCCGGTCGGCGTGAAATCGCCGAAGACGCGGCCTGTCTCGCTGATACCTTTGTGCTCGTAGACGAAAATATCTTTGAGCACGATGTCGCCGTGCTTCATGCCCTGCACTTCCGAAATCGACACGATCTTGCGCTCGCCGCCGGGCACGCGGTTCTGCTGCACCACGATATCGATCGCGCTGGACAGCTGCTCGCGGATCGCTTCCAGCGGCAGCTGCGAGGCACCCTCGGCCCACAAGACCATCGTCTCAAGGCGCGAGAACGCATCACTGGGCGAGTTAGCATGCACGGTGGTCATCGAGCCTTCGTGACCGGTGTTCATCGCCTGCAGCATGTCGAGCGTTTCAGCGCCGCGCACCTCGCCGACCACGATACGGTTGGGCCGCATACGCAGGGCGTTACGCACCAGTTGGCGGATCGTGACTTCGCCCTTGCCTTCAAGGTTCTGTGGGCGCGACTCCATACGCACGACATGCGGGTGGACGCGGAAGAATTGCAGCTCGGCGGCGTCCTCAACCGTGATGATACGCTCGTCATGGGGAATAAAACCGGCCAGCACGTTGAGCAGCGTGGTTTTACCGGAGCCGGTACCGCCCGCAACCAGCACGCTGAGCTTGGAGATCACACAAGCGCGCAAAAATTCCGCCATCTCTTCGGTCAGCGTACCGTTGCGGATCAAGTCGTCGATCGAGAACGGCGTGCGCCGGAAGCGACGGATGGTCATCGTCGGGCCTTGCAGCGACAGCGGCGGCACCACGGCGTTGACACGCGAGCCATCGGGCAGGCGTGCGTCCACCATCGGCGACGACTCGTCGATACGGCGACCGAGCGGCGCGACCACACGATCGATGATATGCCGCACATGATCTTCGTTCATGAAGACCACGTTCGGCGCTTTCTGGATCAGGCCGTTGCGCTCGACAAAGATCGCGTCGGGACCGTTGACCATGATCTCAGTGATATACGGATCGGCGAGCAGTGCTTCGAGCGGGCCAAAACCAATCGTCTCGTCCAGGATCGCCTTGATGATCGCGGTCCGCTCGCTCTGGGTGATCAGCCGGCCTTCCTCGCTGATCATCTGACCGACCAGCGCTTCCACGCGGGTGCGCAGCTGGTCGGAGGGCAGCGCGATCAGGCTGGCCAAATTCGACTCGCGCAGGAGTCGATCATGGTAGTGCCGGACAAGCTGGTTCTGAACATGAGTCCGCTCGTGCAACGCCATGCGCTATTCCTAACCTTTTCACAGAACTTAGCGACCACCCACAAACAGCACGCGGATCGGCATGCCAGTGGCCTGAAACGATGGGTTCAGCCTAACATAGCCCTGCGGCACTGTCAGCGCTGCTTTGCTCAGGTTGATGCTCAGCCGTGCTATACTGAAGCTATGCTAATGATGTGGAGGTTGCAGGAAGCGCTTAACGAGCGCGATGAGGACACAAGATCGTCCGCGCGACCAACGTGGCTCGCGTTTGCCTCTGTGCCACGTTTGGATCGCACTGTGTGCCAAAATTGGTTGTTTAATTTTGACACACACCCACATCGAACGCATGATTCGCTGCGTTTGAAGAGATAGCAGAGAAGAAGATTCCGCTGGTTGCCAGGGTTGCCCCCCGCTGATAGCCAAGAATCTCACTGCCGCGCACCGACGCCACGCCGCGCCGACGCAAAACAGATGCTGCGCGCTTGTTCTGGTATTAACAGATGCAGCATGAAACCGAGCGCGCAGGTAGTCGTATCTTTTTCATGCCTACAACCGACACAAGGAATCACCATCGACAAGAGCGCCTGGCGCAATGGTGTTTCTAGAGCATGGATTCCACGACATGGATGAACCATCGACGCTGTTGTTGCCGGTCTTAAGTGATGCTGATCTGCGCGCGATCTTCCGCAACGACGAGCGGGCGATCTGGCGCTATCGCTTGCTCAAAGCGCTGCTCCACGAAAGCTATACTATTCGCGAGGCCGCGCAGCAGTTCGGGACCACGCCCGAGACGGTGCGGCATCTCCGCGCATCCTTCCTCGAAACCGGCCATCTCGATGTGCTGCGCTCCAAACGGCGCGGCGCAGCCGGGCATTTGCTGCGTCAGACGCCGCTAGCGCAGGCCGTGGCCCAAGAGCTCGCCGCCGATCCCGAGGCCAGCGGCGGCACCGTGTGGCGACGCGTCAAGGCCAGTCTCAACGGCAGCGGCATCGCTGTGCCCCGACGCTCGGTCTACCGGCTGGTCGATCGACTGCGCGCCCAGGCTCCGCCATCCGCCCCGCCCGTGGAAAACACCGATCTTTGGGCACCCGCGCTGGTTCCCGCGCTGCGCGCCGCGCTGCCGCTGCTGGCGCTTGAGCCGCCGCTCGATCTCGGCCGCAGCGATCTGGCACAACAAACGCTGGACCACGAGCCGGACGCGCTGACGCGTGGCCTGCAGCTGCGCGACATGCTGATGCAGGCGCTGGATGAGCTTAAGCCGTCCGGGATCGATGATCAGCGTGATCCGGCCTATCGCCCGTACCAGATTCTGGTTGGCGAGGGCCTGCGTGGACGCTCCCGCGACGAGCTTCAGAACGAATTTCATATCGCGTCGGCCACCTACACACGCGCCAAACGCCAGGGCCTGGAGCGGCTGGCCGAAAGCATCGTGTATCGGCTGGGCCAGCAGCAGATGACGATCGCGCACGCCGAGCCGCCGGCACCGCCGCCGCTGCTGGGCCGCGATCGCGAGGTGGCCTACTACGGCCAGCGCTTGCAAGACGGCGAGGCGGTAATCTGGGGGCTGGCCGGCAGTGGCAAAACCGCGCTCGCGGCAACGCTGGCGGCGCAGTATCAGCAGACCGGATCGTTTGTGGTCTGGCATGTGTGTACCGGCAGCGGCGACATGATTCTGCAAGCGCTGCTGCTCAGCTGCGGCATCGATCGCGATAGTCAAAGTCTGGATACCGCCACATTGCTCAACGCGCTGCGTGAGCGGCTGAACGATGGCAGCGTAATAGTGCTTGAGCAGTACGAGCGCATCGCCGAAGATCCGATCACGGCGCTGCTGATCGCGATGCTGCGCAGTAGCGTCAAGCAGCAAGGCGTACGGCTGCTGGTGGTGAGCCGCGTCTTGCCGCCCTGGGCCGAAGACGAAGGCTGGCTGCCGCTCGGTGGGCTGGGCGACGATGCGGCGCGCGCCCTGTGGACGGTCTCCGGCGGTCAGGCGGTCGAGCCAATCGACTGGCAGGCGCTTTACAACCGCACGCTGGGCTATCCGCAGCTCATGCAGCGGCTAGCAGCCGAGCCGGGAATGTCGATCGCGGCGCTGGTGCTGGATCAGCTGGGCGATGTTTCCACCGACGCGCAGCGCACGTTGTTTCAAATGATTCTGGCCCAGAAGCCGCTGCTGGTGAGCACGGAAGCGCCAGCCGCCGACGAGCCGCCGGTGCGATCGCCCTATCAAGAGCTCTACCAGCGCGGCCTACTCACCTACCAGGCCGACGAGCGCTGCTACCATCTGCATAGCTTGCTACAGGCCTCGCGATCGGATCTAATTCCCCTGATCAACGATGCGCCACAGCTTTACCGTATGCTGGCCGAGCGCAGCGCCAGCGAAGGCGGCTGGCTGGAAGCGGCGACAGCCTTCACCGAGGGCGGCGCGATCGACCTGGCGATGCAGATGCTCCGGGCGCATCTCGACGATCTGATCGCGCAGGGC
>JAFAYS010000573.1 GCA_019240175.1 Chloroflexota bacterium
GCCTGATCGAGTCGGGCGTCACGTTCCACTCGCAGACCGATACCGAGGTGATCGCCCATCTGATCGAGCGCGAGACCAAGGCGACCGGCGATTTCACCAGCGGCTTTCGGCGGGCGATCCAGCAGCTGCGCGGCGGCAACGCGGTCGTGGCGATGCATCGCGGCCAGCCGGGCCTGATCCTGGCAGCGCGCATCGGCAACGCGGGCGGCGTCGTGATTGGCCTGGGCGAGGAAGAAAACTTTGTTGCCTCCGACATCCCGGCGATCCTGGATTACACCCAGAACGTGCTGTTCCTGGAAGACGGCGAGCTGGCGATCGTCACCGGCGACGAGGTGCGCATCGAAACGATCGCCGGCGAGCCGGTCGCCAAGCAGCCGCAGCGCATCAGCTGGGACCCGGTGGCGGCGGCCAAGGGCGGCTACAAGCACTTTATGCTCAAGGAGATCAGCGAGCAGACGCGCTCGATCACCGACGCGCTGCACGATCGCATCGATCTCGAAAACGACCGCGTGATCCTCGATACGCTGAAGCTCAGCGACGAGCAGCTGCGCGAGATCGACAAGATCTATATTGTGGCCTGTGGCACCGCGTGGCACGCCGGGCTGATCGCCAAATTCCTGATCGAGTCGCTGGCGCGCGTGCGGGTCGAGGTCGACTACGGCTCGGAGTTCCGCTACCGTGATCCAATCCTGGACCAGGGCACGCTGATGATCGCAATCACGCAGTCGGGCGAGACCGTGGACACGCTCGTGCCGATGGAGCTGGCGCGCGCGGCGGGCGTGCCCTCGCTGGGCATTGTCAATGTGATCGGCTCGCAGGCGGCGCGGCTTAGCGATGCGGGCGTGATCTACCTCAACGCTGGCCCCGAGATCGCCGTCGCCTCGACTAAGGTCTTCACCTGTATGCTGATCGCGGCCTATCTCTTCGCGCTCAAGCTCGGCCAGGTCCACGGCCACATCGATCGCCCGATGATGCGCGAGCATTTGCAGGCGCTGCTGGCGCTGCCCAACAAGCTCGGGACGCTGCTGCAAAACACGGCGATCTATGAGCAGCTGGCGGAGCGCTACCGCCACACCACCGATATGCTCTTCCTAGGTCGCGGCGTCAACTATCCAATCGCGCTTGAGGGCGCGCTTAAGCTCAAGGAGATCTCATACATCCACGCCGAGGGCTATCCGGCGGGCGAGATGAAGCACGGCCCGATCGCGCTGATCGACGAGCAGATGCCGGTGGTCTGCATCGCCGTGCAGGATAACATCTATGACAAGATGATCTCGAACATCGAGCAGGTTAAAACCCGTGGCGGCGAGGTCATCGCGATCGTCTCGGAGGGCGATACCACGGTGCGCGATAAGGCAGACTTCGTGATCGAGGTGCCGCGTACGCTGCCGCTGCTCTCGCCGGTGCTGACCGTCGTGCCGCTCCAGCTGCTGAGCTACTACTGTGCACTCCGTCGCGGCGCAGACGTGGATCAGCCGCGCAATCTGGCCAAGAGCGTCACAGTGGAGTAGAAACAGAACAAGCAGTATGTAATTTGTGTGATAGCAAGAAAGATAAATCTCTTCCGGAAAGATAAATTTCTTCCAGAAAGATAAATCTCTTCTGAACCCAGAGACTCGCGATCGTCTCTGGGTTCAATCTTTGTTTATGAGGCTTTATTCCATCACTCAAAACTCTTTACAGCTACCTCACGTCTATTATGCCCACCTGTTGAGTCAACAATGAAACCGGCATTAGGTACTGTCGAGCGAGTATTGGATACTTGAGCCTATCCACAGGGGAGGCGTATACACTTCTGAACCGGACCAACCTGTGCAAGTTGTTAATCTACACTTAGCACAAGATCGCTGAAGAAACCGAGCGTGGGATTACCATCGGGGACGCCAATGACCAAGCCTCGATCTAGAAAGCGGTTAAATTGCTCACAACTGGTCTCTGGAACGAGGCTACAGCCATGACAAGCGGCAAGGTTCAAAGAGTCGGGGCCTTGTCCGCCAGCCGTGGCAATCTCCATACAGATGGGATCAGCAGAGCACCAGGTCGCACTCTCTAGGGCGCGACGAATGACAGGTTCTAGATTTTTTGAAGCCCCCATACGCACAAGACCACCCATCGTTCCTTCGGAGTCCCCAGCTGCTGTGTAAATAAGAATGCCAGCCATAGGCTGGCTAGGATCTGTGGACACGAAGAGACGCTCGGCAAGGGAAGCAGTGCCGTAGCCACACTCGAAGGTGAGGCGGAGCATCAGGAGATGGGAGAGCGTATGTAGCAAGATATAGCGAGGGCTCGGTAGAGGCTGCCGAAGCCCGCGTTTGTTGCGAACCACCTCATAGCTCTTTCGTAGCAGTTGTACGCGGTTAATTACTTCGGGTCGACTCTCCCAATCACGTAGCCGCTGCTCATTGAGTTCCAAATAAATGCCTTCACCGTGAACAACATAGGCAGGAAGCCATGACTCGCTAAGCGGCCGAGAACGCCACAGCATATCATACTGAATATCCGATCCTCTGGAGGTATCCGAGACAACACGCGTGAAGCCGGTGAAGACACGTGTCTCCTTCAATTTATCAACCAGTGTGAGACGGGAGAAGTACTGTGCAATCTCGGGATCGTAGTTCGACAGATCCGCTGCACGGATGAGCAGTTCTGGATCGTTACGTCGCTGCCGCAGGGCCTCGAACTCAGGCCGACGGAAGGTAATGGACGGGTCTTCGTTAGCCGGCGGCACAATATTCGGAGCGTCAGTTGACGTGATGATGTTGATAGCATCTTGCACTTCTTCATCAGTAAATTGAGCAAGGATTTGTGACCCCTTCTTCCGCAGCATCTGGGGCTGGATTGTGACATTGGCGTCCAACAAGATCTGAATAGAGGTGGATAAGGGAGGCTCCTCCAAGAGTTCTACCAATTCGGATGTTGCCCCACCACCATCGCGCGGAAGGTAGATAGCACTGCG
>JAFAYS010000754.1 GCA_019240175.1 Chloroflexota bacterium
CGGTCGTGGCCTGCACGCTGGGCGCGTTCAGCTCGCATGTGATCACCGACGCGCGCTTTGTGGTGCGCAAGCCCGAGTCGCTCGACTTTGCCACGGCTGCCACGCTGCCGATCGCGTTTATGACCGCCTCCCATAGCCTCGAAACGCTGGCGCGGCTGGCTCCCGGCGAGCGCGTGCTGATCCACGCGGCGGCAGGTGGTGTCGGGCTGGCGGCTGTGCAGATCGCGCGGCAGCTTGGGGCTGAGATCTTCGCCACGGCTGGCACGCCCGAGAAGCGCGCCTTCCTCCATTCGCTGGGCATTGCGCATGTGCTGGACTCGCGCACCACGTATTTTGCCAGCGAGATTTTGGAGCTGACCAACGGCCAGGGCGTCGATGTGGTCTTGAACTCGCTGACCGGCGTGGCGATCCCGCAGAGCCTTGAGGCGCTGGGCCTGTATGGCCGCTTTGTCGAGCTGGGCAAGCACGACATCTACCAGCGTATGTCGCTGGATCTTGGCGCGTTCCGCAAGAGCCTGGCCTTCTTCGCCGTCGATATTGTGGGCATGATGACCGCGCGGCCCGAGCACTTCGCCCGGCTGTTGCGCGACATCACCGATCGCTTCGCGCGGGGCGAGCTCCAGCCGTCGCCGCTGCGCCACTTCCCGATCGCGCAGGTGGGCGATGCCTTCGATCTGCTGGCGCAGCGTCGGCACATCGGCAAGATCGCGGTCAGCATTGACGCGCCGGAGCAGGTGCCGATCGCGCCGGCTGCGACTTCTGGCGGCGTGCGCGCGGATGCGACCTACATCGTCGCCGGTAGCCTGGAAAACGGCGGGCTGGATCTCGTGCGCTGGTTGGTGGACGAGGGCGCGCGTCAGGTTGCCCTGATTGGTCAGGACTCGCTCTCAGCCACAGTCCGCAGCGCAATCGACGAGATCGCGGCGACCGGAGCCAGCATTGCGGTGTATCAGGCGGATCTCGCTCGCCGCGCCGAACTGGCCGCCGTGCTGAACAAGATCCGCAGCGATCGACCGGTGCGCGGCGTGGTGCTGCTGGCGGAAACACCCGCCGACTGCGCGATCGCTCAGCTAGCGCCGGAGCGACTGTCCGATGTAATGTCGCAGACCGAGGCCGCTTGGAACTTGCACCACCTGACGCTGGATCTGCCGCTCGATCATTTTGTGCTCTGCGCGTCGGTGGCGGGCATGCTCGGGTTGTCGGGGCGCAGTAGCCAGGCCGCGATCGATACGAGCTTTGCCGCGCTGGTCGAGGCGCGCCGCGCGCAAGGTTTGCCTGGGCTCAGCCTGAGCTGGAATCTGTCGTCCGAATCTGAGCACAGCCGATCGGCCAACCAGGGACTCAAAAGCATCACCCCGCAGCAGGCGCTTGCCGCGCTCAAACGGCTGCTTGACTCCGACGCATCCCATGTTGGCGTGATGCCGCTGAACGTGCGCCAGTGGACTCAAGTTCATCCCGCCGCTGCCACGCTGCCGATCTTCGCCGGGCTGCTCCAGCAGCAAAAGCAGGAGCGCGCGGCCTCGGCTGCGTCAAGCTCATTGCGCGCCGATCTGCTGGCCGCCGAGCCAGAGCAGCGCCTGCCGCTGCTGGAAAACTATCTCAGGGAGCAGATCAGCAAAATCTTGCGCTTAATGCCGACCAAGATCGACCGCCACAAGCCGCTGGGCTCGCTCGGCCTCGACTCGCTGATGGCGCTTGAGCTGCGCAACCAGCTCGAAGATAGCCTGGCGCTACAGCTGCCGGTTACGCTGATCTGGAACTATCAGACGATCGCGGCGCTGGGCGCGCACCTGGCCGAGCGGCTGGGCCTCCTGCTGGAAACGCCGCCGGCTGTCGAAACGCCCACGCTTCTCGAAGCTCCGCAGCCGGAAGCCACACCCCACGCGCCCGACGCACCGCTCGATCCGGCAGCCACGCTGGCGCTGCTCTTTGCCGAGATCGACAAGTACTCGTTCGAGGAGCTGCGCCAGGTGCTCACCGACTAGCTCCGACCAGAAATGCCTAACACCACACATCCGTTGCCCCGACAACCGGGCGCTCTCAGCGAATAAAGGTAGCATTGCGATGGATAACACCAACCAGATCAATCAGCGCCGCTCCGAGCTTTCGGCGTCCAAGCGGGCGCTTCTGGAAAAGCGTCTGCGCGGCGCAGCGGGCGGCGGCAAAGAGGCTGATCAGCCGATTCCCCGTCGCTCCGGCTCCGCGCCGATCCCGCTGTCGTTTGTGCAACAGCGGCTCTGGTTTTTAAGCAAGCTAGAGCCGAAAAATCCGTTTTACAACATCTTCGGCACGGCGCTCTTGATCGGCTCGCTGGACATCGACGTGCTTGAGCGCAGCATCGCCACCGTGATCGAGCGCCACGAGTCGCTGCGCACCAACTTCGCGGATGTCGACGGCCAGGCCAGCCAGGTGATTCTGCCGACCTCGCGCTTTCGCTTGGAGCAGATCGACCTGGGATCGCATCCGCCGGCCACCTACGAGACGGTGCTGCGCCATCACATCGAAGCGCTGATGCAGCAGCCGTTTACGCTGGGCGACGGGCTACTCTTCCGCGCGATCCTGCTGCGGCTCGACGCGCAGCACCACGGCATCCTGTTCTTGATGCATCACATCATCTCCGACGGCTGGTCGATCGGTATTTTCAACCATGAGTTTGCGCTAAGCTACCAGGCGCTGGCGCAGGGCCGCACGCCCGCGCTGCCGGATCTGCCGATCCAATACGCCGACTACGCGGTCTGGCAGCAGCAGTGGCTGGCTCCCGGCGCTCCCAGCGGCGCGCTGGACAAGCATCTGCGCTACTGGCGCAAGCAGCTGGCCGATATTCAGCCGCTCTTCCCGCTGCCGACCGACTTTCCGCGCCCGCCGGTGCAAACCTTTGTCGGCGCGCACTATCCCTTCCCGCTGCCTGCGGATCTTGTCGCATCGGCGACCGCGCTGGGTCGCCAGGAAAGCGCGACGCTCTTCATGGTGCTGCTGGCGGTCTTTCAGATCTTGCTGGCGCGCTACAGCGGCCAGGACGACGTGCTGGTCGGGACGCCGAGCGCCAACCGTACGCGCCCGGAGCTGGAAGGCGTGATCGGTATGTTCGTCAGCACGCTGGCGCTGCGCGTCGATCTGGGCGGCCAGCCCTCGTTTCGTGGGTTGCTACGCCGGGTGCGCGACGTGACCGCGTCGGCCTACGAGCATCAGGATCTGCCCTTTGAGCAGCTGCTGGAAGAATTGCAGCACCCGCGCTCGCTGAGCTACTCGCCGATCTTCCAGATCTTCTTCGCGCTCCAGAACGTGCCGTCGCCGCCGGTCGATCTGCCGGGCCTGCGCATCAGCCGCTTCGAGACCACTAACAACTCGGTCAAGTTCGACCTGACGCTCAACATTGAGGAGCAGGCGGGCGGCGGTTTGATGGCCTGGCTCGACTATAGCACGGATCTTTTCGAGCGCACCACGATCGAGCGCATGGCCGGCCACTACCGCGCGCTGCTTGAGGCGATCCTGGCCAATCCGGATCAGCCGATTACCCAGCTGCCGATGCTGACCACTGCCGAGCATGAGCTGCTGGGCGGGTGGAATGCTACCAGTGCGCCCTTCGAGACTACGGCTTGCATCCAGCAGCTTTTCGAGGCGCAGGTCGTGCGCACACCCGAGGCGATCGCGCTGGTCGCCGCTGGAACGCCGGTCACCTATGCCGAACTGAACACGCGCGCGAATCGGCTGGCGCATCATCTGCGGGCGCAAGGTATCGACGCCGAGAGCTACGTCGCGGTCTGCCTGGATCGCTCACCGGAGCTGATCGTGAGCCTGCTGGCGGTGCTCAAGGCCGGCGGCGCGTACATCCCGCTCGATCCCAATTACCCCGCCGAGCGCCTGACGTTTATCCTTGACGACGCCCAGCCGCGCGCCGTGCTCACCGACGCGACGCATGCCGATCGCTTCAGTGGCACGGCCCCGCTCCTGATCCAGCTTGACGAGGCAGCTACCGAGATCGCCGCCGCGCCGGAGACCAACCCCGAGCTCGCGACGCAGTCCGACAATCTCGCTTATCTGATCTACACCTCGGGCTCGGTCGGCCAGCCCAAAGGCGTGATGGTCGCGCATCGTGCGCTGGTGCACTACGCCGAGGCCGCGCGCAGCGCCTACGATCTCACCGCCGCCGATCGCGTGCTACAGTTCGCCTCGATCAGCTTCGACGCCAGCGCCGAGGAGATCTATCCGACGCTGACAGCCGGCGGCACGCTGGTGCTGCGCGACGATCAGATGCTGACGACTGCCGCGAATTTTCTGCGTCGGGCCGAGGAGTGGCGGCTCAGCGTGATCAGCCTGCCGACCGCCTACTGGCACGAGCTGACCAGCCAGATCGCCGAGGCCAGACTGGCGCTGCCGTCTACGCTGCGGCTGGTGATCATCGGCGGCGAGGAAGCACTGGCCGAGCGCGTGGCTCAGTGGCGCGAGCAGACCGGCGATCGTATGCGGCTGATCAATACCTACGGCCCGACCGAAGCTACGATCGTGGCGACGATGTGCGCGGTGGACGTGCTGCCATCCGACGTGACCAGCGTGCCGATCGGTCGTCCAATCCAGAATATGCAGGCCTACGTGCTCGACGCGCAGCTAAATTCGGTGCCGGTGGGCGTGCCCGGTGAGCTGTATCTGGGCGGTGCCGGCGTGGCGCGTGGCTATCTCAATCAGCCGGCTTTGACCGCCGAGCGCTTCCTGCCTAATCCATTCGCGTCCTCTGACTCCGGCGATCGGCTCTACCGCAGCGGTGATCGCGTGCGCTATCGTGCTGACGGCGCGCTGGAATTTCTCGGTCGCGTGGACTTCCAGGTCAAGATTCGCGGCTTCCGCATCGAGCCGGGCGAGATCGAGCAGCGCCTGAGCGAGCATCCAGATGTCGAGACTGCCGTGGTGATCGTCCACGAGCCGCAGCCCGGCGACCGACGACTGGTAGCGTACGTGGTAGAACAAAGGAACAAAGAAACAAAAGAACAAGGTACCATTACTCCCCCTTCGCCTGTCGCAACCGAGGTCGAAGCCGACCGAGGTTCGGGGCAAGGGGGCCGGGGGGATGAGGGCCTGATCTCCTCGCTCCGCGCTTTCCTCAAAACCCGCCTGCCCGACTACATGCTGCCCTCGCTGATCATCCCGCTGGCGGCGCTGCCGCTCACGTCCAGCGGCAAGCTCGATCGCAGCGCTCTGCCCGCGCCCGAGGAGGCCGCGCTGGCCCGTCAGGCAAGCTACGCGCCGCCGGAAGACGCGCTGCAAGCGCAGCTGGTGCGCATTTGGGAGTCGACGCTCAACCGTAGCCCGATCAGCATCACCGACAACTTCTTCGACCTCGGCGGCACCTCGCTGCTGTCGATCCGCCTGATCTCGCGTATCGAGGAGCGCATGGGCCAGAGCCTGCCGCTGCGGGCGCTCTACGCCGCGCCGACGATCAAAGAGCTGGTGGCCTATCTGCATGAGCGCGGCTGGCCGGGCGTGCTGCGCCTGGTCGACGATCTGCCCGAGATTCGCTCGCCGCTGGTCAAGATCCAGCCTAACGGCTCGAAGCGGCCCTTCTTCTTCGTCGCGCCGCTGGGCGGCATCGTCCCGGCGAACGTGCTGGTCGGCTTCATGGATCTGGTGCCCTACTTCGGCCTGGATCAGCCGTTCTACGGCCTTCAGCTGCCGGGCGTAGCGCTGCCGCTCTTGAAGCATATGGACTCGCAGCAGATGCCCGACGCCGCCACGCTTTCGCGGCATATTCTGGAGTTCGCGCCCAGCCGCAGCATCATCGAGGAGGGCGCGGCGCAGTGCATCGCAGCCATGCGTGAGATCCAGCCCGAGGGTCCGTATCTGATCGGCGGCTTCTGCTCCGGCGGCGTAGTCGCGCTTGAGATCGCGCAGCAGCTGCGGCGGCAAGGCCACGAGATCGGCTTCCTGGGCCTGATCGACACCTCAGCCACGACCACCGCCGGCTTCCAGGCCGATACGTCGGAGTCGGCGCTGCTGGCCTTCGCGCAAAAACGCATCGCGCATCAGATCCATCAGATCGAGTTTCCCGACACCGGCGATCTGGCCTGGTTTATTCGCAAAGATCTCGGCTGGGCCACGATCAAGAAAGATCTGGAAGTGATCTACGCCGAGCTGAACCAGCTTGACCCGCAAGCGTACTGGGCCTACTGCCTCAACGAGCTGAAGACCTCGGGCACCGTCTCGCAGGAGGCGACTGAGCAGGAGATCTACCGGCTCTTCCAGATGTATCAGATGAACAAGCTCGGCAGCCACTATGTCCTGTCGACCTACGCGCTGCAGGTCTACGACGATCAGATCTCGCTCTTCATGGTCGAGCAAGATGCGTTCGAGGGCGATCCGATCGAGGGCTGGCGTCCGCTCTCGACGCTGCCGATCGATCTCAACATTATTCCCGGCGACCACGGCACGCTCTTTTTAGAGCCGAACATTCAGGGCCTGGCGCGGCAGCTCCTAGCCAAGCTGGCGCTGGTCGATCAGCCGGTGGCGTAGCGAACAGTCAGCAGCACGTGAGAACAAGGTGAATTATGGCCCATCCAATCGAACAGCTGATCAATAATCTACCGCCCGAGATGCGCTCGCTGCTGGCGGCCAAGCTTCAGCCCGCGCCCGAGCCGATCGCGATCATCGGCGTCGGCTGCCGTTTTCCGGGCGGCGCGACCACGCCCAACGCGTTCTGGCAGCTGCTGGCGAGCGGCCAGGAGGCGATCGGCGAGATTCCAGCCGAGCGCTGGGACTGGCGCGAGTACTACGATCCCGATCCGGCCACGCCCGACAAGATGTACACGCGCTGGGGCGGCTTTCTCGGCGATCTGGCCGGCTTCGATAACCAGTTCTTTGGCATCGCGCCCGGCGAGGCGCTGCGCATGGACCCGCAGCAGCGGCTGCTGCTTGAGGTAGCCTGGGAAGCGCTGGAAAACGCCGGCCAGTCAGTCGATCGCCTGGCGCGCAGCCGCACCGGCATCTACATCGGCATCATGGACAGCGGCTACAACCGGCTGCAAGAGCACAGCCAGGGCGCGGCGGCCTGTCGCAACGATCCCTACTTCAGCATCGGCAGTTCGTCGAGCATCGCCTCGGGCCGGCTCTCGTACATCCTGGATCTGCAAGGCCCCAACGTCGCGATCGACACCGCCTGCTCGTCGTCGCTGGTCGCTACGCATCTGGCCTGCCAGGCGCTGCGCAGCCACGAGTGCGATCTGGCGCTGGCCGGAGGCGTCAACGCGATCCTGCTGCCCGATACGTTTATCAACTTCTGCAAGATGAACATGCTGGCCGCCGACGGTCGCTGCAAAACCTTTGACGCCAGCGCCGATGGCTTTGTGATGGGCGAGGGCTGCGGTGTGGTCGCGCTGAAGCGGCTGTCGGATGCGCTGCGTGACGGCGATCCGATCATCGCGCTGATTCGCGGCTCGGCGGTCAACGAGGATGGACGCAGCAGCAGCCAGACCGCGCCCAACGGCCTGGCCCAGCAGGCAGTCGTGCGCCAGGCGCTCAAAAGCGCGGGCGTGCAGCCGCAGCAGGTGCAGTACGTCGAGGCGCACGGCTCCGGCACCGCGCTCGGCGATCCGATCGAGATCGAGGCGCTGGGCATGGCGCTGACCGCTGGACGCTCCCACGAGCAGCGGCTGCGTGTCGGCGCGCTCAAGACCAGCATCGGCCATCTGGTGACGGCTGCCGGCATCGGCGGGCTGATCAAAACCGCGCTGTCGCTGCACAACAGTTTGATCCCGCCCTCCTTGAACCTGCGCGTGCCGAATCCCGGCATTCCCTGGGAATCCTATCCGCTGGAAGTGCCGACGCAGCCCACGCCCTGGCCTGCCAGTGAGCGGCGGATCGCGGGCGTTAGCTCGTTTGGCTGGTCGGGCACCAACGCCCACGCAATCCTGGAAGCGGCCCCGGAGCGCCCGGTCTCCGGCCCGTCGCGACCGTACCAGTTGCTGCTGCTCTCGGCCAAAACTGAGACCGCGTTGGATACGATGACCGCCAATCTGGGCAGCTTCCTGGCCGATCAGCCGCAGCTCAACCTCGGCGACGTGGCCTACACGCTACAGGTCGGACGCAGCGCAATGGATTTTCGGCGCGCGGTCGTGTGCCACGATCCGGCTGAGGCTGCCGAATTGTTGACGAATGGCGACAACCGCCCGCTCAGCCTGCGCACCCAAGCCCGGCACGCGGCGGCCTTCGTCTTTCCCGGCGTCGGCGATCACTACGCCGGCATGGCGCGCGACCTGTACGAGGGCGAGCCGCTGTTTCGCGAGATCGTCGATCGCTGCTGCACGATCCTGAACGCGTATCTCCATCAAGACTTGCGCGAAGTGCTCTATCCCGCAGCCGCTCCCGCGTCCAACGGCAGCGCGCCGGCGCTGGATTTCCGGGCGCTGCTCGGGCGCAGCGAGTCTACGAGCAAAGAATCGCCGCTGCACCGCACGGATCTGGCCCAGCCCTCGGTGTTCGTGATCGAGTACGCGCTGGCGCAGCTGCTGATCAGCTGGGGCTTAAACCCGCAGGCCATGCTTGGCTACAGCCTGGGCGAGTACGTCGCAGCGTGTGTGAGCGGCGTACTCTCGCTGGAAGATGCGCTGCACCTTGTGGCAATGCGCGCCCAATTGATCCAGCAGCAGCCTGCCGGCGCGATGTTGGCGGTCGCTGCCAGCGAGTCGGCGGTGCAACCGTTCCTGGGCGACAGCGTGTGTTTGGCGGCGGTCAACAGCCCGACCGCCTGCGTGCTCGCCGGCCCGCCTGAGGCAATCGCCGCAGTCAGCGGGCGCCTGGATGCCGCCGAGATCGCCAATCGCCCGGTGGAGACCACGCACGCTTTTCACTCCACGATGCTCACCCCGATCGCCGCGCAGGTGACCGCGCTGGCGCGCAACCTGACGCTCAACCCGCCGCAGATTCCGTACATTTCGAACGTCACCGGTACCTGGATCACCGCCGAGCAGGCGCAAGATCCGGCCTACTGGGCACGCCACATGACCGAGACCGTACGTTTCGCCGATGGCGTCGGCGAGCTCTTGCAGCGGCCCGAGCTGGCGATCGTCGAGGTTGGACCTGGTCAGGCGCTGGCCTCGTTTGTGCGCCAGCATCCGCTCTGCGACCGTGAGCGCCGCGCCAAGGTTTGCGCCACGCTGCCCGCCGCCAACGAGCGCCAGGATGGTCTGGCGATGCTGCTGGCGGCGCTGGGGCGATTGTGGATGCTGGACGTGCCGATCGATTGGAGCGGCTTCTACACCCACGAGGAGCGCCAGCGGATCGCGCTGCCGACCTATCCTTTCGAGCATCAGCGCTTCTGGATCGAGCCGGGCAAGCGCCAGGCGACCACGAGCCAGCCCCAGACGATCGAGGTGCTGGCGGATCTGGCGCTGCTCACGCGCAACGAGGTCGCCGACAGCTTTTATCTGCCGAGCTGGCAGCAGCGGCCACCACAGATCGCGGCTCCGCTACCTGCGTCCGCGAATGGCAACTGCTGGCTGATCTTCGCCGACGAGTGCGGCATTGGCGAGACGCTGGCGCGCTGGCTCCAGGCGCAAGATCAGACGGTCGTCACTGTGCGCCAGGGCGAGCGCTTTGCCCGCTTGAGCGAGCACGCCTACAGCCTGAGCGCTGGCACACGCGACGACTACGCCAATCTGCTGCGCGCTATGAAGACGCAGGGCAAGACGCCCGCGCACGTGATCTACGCCTGGCCGGTCACCGCCGACGCTGCCGGCGAGCATCTGAAGTCGCTACTCGACATAAGCTTTTACGGCCCGCTCTACCTGGGCCAGGCGCTGAGCGAGCTGGATCTCGATCGCTGCCGCCTGAGCTTTGTGTCGAACCATGTGCAGCGCGTCACGGGCTACGAGCCGCTGGTGCCCGCCAAAGCGACCGTGATCGGGCCGTGCCGCAGCTTGCAGTTCGAGCATCCAGGGCTGCGCTGCCGCGCCATCGACCTGGTAGTACCCGACGACGACAACGACTTCGCGGATCTGCTGGCTAATCTGGTCGGCGAGCTGACCGCCGACGAGCCCGAGATCGTGGTGGCGCTGCGCGATCACCGGCGCTGGGTGCAGACGATCGAGCGCATGCCAGCGCCCAGCAGCGCGGCCTCGCCGCTGCGATCCGGCGGCGTGTATCTGATCACCGGCGGCCTGGGCGGCATTGGTCTGGCGCTGGCCGAACATCTGGCGCAGAACTTCGGTGCGAAGCTGGCGCTGGTTGGACGTAGCGCATTGCCGCCGCGCCAGGAGTGGCCGCGCATCAGCCAGGATCAGCAGGCGGACGCCAACGTGCGCCGGCGTATCCAGAAAGTGCAGGAGCTTGAAGCGCTGGGCGCTGAGGTGCTGGTCTTAAAGGCCGATGTCGCTGATGCTGTTCAGATGCGGCAGGCGGTGCAGCAGACGCTGGCACAGTTCGGCGCGCTGCACGGCGTGATCCACGCCGCCGGTGTGCCCGGCAAAGGCCTGGCCGCGCTCAAAACCGCCACCCTGGCTGAGCAGGTGTTCGCGCCCAAGATCGCGGGCACGCTGGCGCTGGCGGAGGCGGTCAAAGATCAGCCGCTGGATTTCCTGGCGCTCTGCTCCTCGATCCTGTCGATCTCCGGCGGCAGCGCGGGCCAGATCGACTACACCGCCGCCAACGCGTTTCTGGATGCTTTCGCGCAGGCTAACTTCCGCCGGCACGGCACCACGATCGCGATCGGCTGGGGCGAGTGGCAGTGGAACGCCTGGGACGACGCGATGGACGGCTACGATGCCGCGACGCAGGAGTTTTTCCGCCAGCGGCGGCGCAAGTACGGCCTGAGCTTCGCCGAGGGCGCGGAAGCCTTCGAGCGCGCGCTGGCGCGGCGGCTGCCGAGTCTTTTCGTCTCGACCGACGACCTGCACGGCATGATCCAGTTTGGCCAGAACGGCTCGATCGCCGCACTTGCCACAACCGCGCAGCCCGCCCAGGCGACCTACAGCCGCCCCAACCTGGCGACCTCCTATGTGGCTCCGCGCAGCGAGATGGAGCAGCTGATCGCCGATGTGTGGAGCAAAGAGCTGGGCATCGCCGATATCGGCATCAACGACAACTTCTTCGACCTGGGCGGCAACTCGCTGCTCGGCATGGTGCTGCTCGCCAAGCTGCGCAAGCGCTTGAATATCGATCAGATTCCGTCCTATGTGCTTTTTGAAGCGCCCTCGATCGGTGCAATGGCGCACTATTTCGATCAGCGTCCGACGGGCGAGGCCGTGCTCGACTCGCGCCACGATCGCGGGGCGCGCCGCCGTGAAAAACAGGCCCAGCGCCGACAACCGGCCTAGCTTCTAGAAGAACCTAGAACCAAGAACCCAGAACCTAGAACAGGTGATCGGTTCTGTAGCACTCCACTCATACTTCTTTGTTCTTTTGTTCTTTGTTCCTTTGTTCTTGATTAAGGTGGTATATGCAACACTCTGGATCACACGATCTGACGTCTTCCCCGGCCATAGCGATCATCGGGATGGCGGGCCGCTTTCCTGGGGCGCACAACCCGCAGGAGCTTTGGCACAACCTGATCAACGGGGTCAAGTCCATCCAACGCTTTAGCGACGACGAGCTGCGTCAGGCCGGTGTAGATCCCGAGCTGTTGCGCCAGCCCAACTACGTCAAAGCGGGCGCCCCCGTCGAAAACGTGGATCAGTTCGACGCGGGATTCTTTGGCTTCACGCCGCGCGAGGCCGAGGTCATGGACCCGCAGCAGCGCTTGTTTTTGGAGTGCTCGTGGCAGGCGCTGGAAGACGCCGCCTACGATCCCGAGCGGACGAGTGCGCTGGTCGGTGTGTTTGCGGGCGCTGCTGGATCGTCGTATTTGCAGCACAACATCCTGACCAATCCGGATCTGGTCGAGCTGGTCGGTCCGCTCCAGATCGAGGTCTTCAACGCACCCGACGCGCTCTCCTCGACGATCTCGTATCGCTTCAACTTTCGCGGCCCCAGCGTCTCGATCCAGAGCTTTTGCTCGACCTCGCTGGTGGCGGTGCATTTCGCCGCCCAGAGCCTGCTCAACTACGAGTGCGACATGGCGCTGGCCGGCGGCGTGGCGATCAGCGTGCCGCATATCACTGGCTACCTGTACCAGGAGGGCGGCATTGTCTCGCCAGATGGTGAGTGCCGCAGCTTCGATCAAAGCGGCCAGGGCAGCGTGATGGGCAACGGCGTCGGCGTGGTGATCCTCAAGCGGCTTGAGGACGCGCTGGCCGACGGCGATCATATCTACGCGGCGATTCGCGGCTCGGCGACCAACAACGACGGCACGCTGCGCGCCGGCTACACCGCGCCCGGCCTCGAAGGTCAGAGCGCCGTGATCACCGAGGCGCTGTCCAACGCCGGCATCGAGGCTGAGAGCTTGGATTATATCGAGGCGCACGGTACCGGCACCGGGCTCGGCGACGCGATCGAGCTGGCGGCGACGATCCGCGCGCTGCGCAAGCACACCGACAAAACCGGCTTTGTCGGCATCGGCTCGGTCAAGCCCAACATCGGCCATCTGGATCGCGCCTCGGGTGTGACCGGCCTGATCAAGGCTTCGCTGGCGCTCAAAAATCGCCTGCTGCCGCCCAGCCTTAACTTTACGCAGTCCAGCTCGGACATCGATCTGGCCGCCAGTCCGCTCTACGTCAACACCGAGCTGCGGCCCTGGGAGACCGACGGCAAGCCGCGCCGCGCGGGCGTGAGCTCGTTTGGCGTGGGCGGCACCAACGCGCATGTCGTGCTGGAAGAAGCGCCGGCGCTGGCTCCATCCAGCCCTGGACGATCGCACCAGCCGCTGCTGCTCTCGGCCAAAACCGAGTCCGCGCTCGACGCGATGACCGTTAATCTGGCACGCTTCCTGGAAGCCAATCCCGACGCCAACCTGGCGGATGTGGCCTACACATTGCAGGTCGGACGCAGCGCCTTCAACTATCGCCGCGCGGTGGTTGTCGGCAATCGCGACGAGGCGATCGGGCTGCTGGGCGGCGATCCGGCCAAGCTGGGCGTGACCAACCAGGTGTATCGCGATCGACCGGTGGCCTTCCTGTTCCCCGGCGTCGGCGATCACTATGTCGGCATGGCGCGCGAGCTGTACCAGCAGGAGCCGAGCTTCCGCGCGACCGTCGATCGCTGCTGCGATTTGCTACAGCGCCAGTCGAGTGTGAACTTGGCCGCCGCGCTGTATCCCGCCGACAGCAACAGCACTCCTGCTCCGCGCGCCCAAACCGATCTGCGGGCGCTGCTGCGTCGCGATGCGCCATCCGGCGGCGATGCGTCGGCGCTGCACCGCACAGAGCTAGCCCAGCCTGCGGTCTTTGTGATCGAGTACGCGCTGACGCAGCTGCTAATCAGCTGGGGCTTAAAGCCGCAGTCGATGCTGGGCTACAGCCTGGGCGAGTACGTCGCGGCCTGTGTGGGCGGCGTGCTCTCGCTCGAAGACGCGCTGCGTTTGGTCGCCGCCCGCGCGCAATTGATCCAGCAGCAGCCCGCCGGCGCGATGCTCGCCGTGGCCGCCAGCGAGGCCGCCGTGCAGCCGTTCCTGGGTGACGGCGTCTGCCTGGCGGTGGTCAACAGCCCGACCGCCTGTGTGCTCGCTGGCCCGCCCGCTGCGATCGCTGCCGTAGCCGAGCGTCTGCGTGCTGCCGAGATCGCCAATCGCCCAGTGGAGACCACGCACGCTTTCCACTCCACGATGTTGGCTCCAATTGCCGCGCAGGTGACGGCGCTGGCGCGCAGCTTGACACTCAACGCGCCGCAGATTCCGTACATCTCGAACGTCACCGGCACCTGGATCACCGCCGAGCAAGCGCAAGATCCGGCCTACTGGGCGCGGCACATGACCGAGACCGTGCGCTTTGCCGATGGCGTTGGCACGCTGCTACAGCAGGCGGATCTCGCGTTCGTCGAGGTTGGCCCCGGCCAGGCGCTGGCCTCGTTTGTGCGCCAGCATCCACTCTGCGCCCGTGAGCGTCGCGCATCTGTTGTTCACACGTTGCGCGCCCAGCACGAGCAGCAGCCGGATGTGGCGGCGCTGATGACCACGCTCGGCAAGCTCTGGCAGCTCGGCGTCACGATCGATTGGAGCGCGCTCTCTGCCGAGCAAACGCGCTACCGCCTGTCGCTGCCGACCTATCCGTTCGAGCGGCGGCGCTTCTGGGTCGAGCCGGGCGGCGCGCGTCCGGTGGCGCTCACGCCCAGCGGCAAGCATCCCGAGATCGCGCAGTGGTTCTACCAGCCGGTCTGGGAGCCAGCCGCGCGTCCCGCGCTGTCGGCAACCGCTGGTCGCTGGCTGGTCTTCGTGGATCAACACGGCGTCGGCGATGCAGCGATCGCGCGTTTGACGCAGGCGGGACAGCCGGTTGTGCAGGTGCGGCCCGGCACTGAATTCGCGCAGATCGACGCGCAATCGTTTCAGCTGCGCCCAGGCGAGGCCGCCGACTACCAGTCGCTGGTCGCGGCGCTACGTGGCGCGGATCTGCTGCCGAGCCATGTGCTGCATCTGTGGCCGCTTGAGTCGGCTGAGAGCGGCGACGGCATCGATCGTTTGGCGGCGGCGCAGGGGCGCGGCTTCTACAGCCTGCTCTTCCTGACGCAAGCGCTCAATAGCCATCTGATGACCGGATCGCTGCAGCTGACGGTGCTGACCAACGGCATGCAGCAGGTCGCCGACGGCGAGGTACCGAACGCCGACTATGCCGCGCTGCCCGGCCTGTGTACTGTGATCGGCCAGGAATATATCAGCGTGACCTGCCGTAGCGTGGACGTGCTGCTGCCCACCGACGGCGACTACGCCGCGCTGGCTGAGCTAGCGCTGGCTGAGACGCAGGCCGGCTCCGGCGATCTGCTGGTGGCCTACCGTGATGGCCAGCGTCTGGCGCAGCGCTTCACCTCGTCGCCGCTGGCAAGTAGCCCGTCGATCGTGCGGCCCGGCGGTGTGTATCTGATCACGGGCGGCCTGGGCGGCGTAGGTCTGCTGCTGGCCGAGCATCTGGCGCGCAGCGTGCAGGCCAAGCTGGTGCTATTGTCGCGCACAGGGCTACCGCCGCGCAACGAGTGGTCCGACTGGCTCGAAACCCATTCCGCCGACAACACCACCAGCGATCGTATCCGCAAGGTGCAGCAGCTTGAGGCGCTGGGCGGCGACGTGCTGGTGCTGCCCGCCGACGTGACCGATCTGGCCCAGATGCAGGCCGCGATCGCTGAGGTCCGCGCGCAGTTCGGCGCGATCAACGGCGTGCTGCACGCGGCGGGCATCTCCGATCCCAGCAGCTTCGGCGCGATCCAGCGGCTGGTCCGCGAGCAGTGTGAGGCGCACTTTCAGCCCAAGGCGCGCGGCCTGTACATCCTTGAGCAGGCGCTGGGCGACGAGCCGCTGGACTTTTGTCTGCTCTTCTCGTCGCTCTCGGCGGTGCTGGGCGGCATGGGCTTTGCCGGCTACGCGGCGGCCAACAGCTTCATGGATGTTTTCGCGCAGCGCCACAATGGGAAGCATGCGGTCAAATGGCTGAGCGTCAACTGGGACGCCTGGCGCGCCGACGAGTCCAGCTCGGGCAAGGCCGGCGCGACGCTGGTGCAGTACGAGATGCTGCCAGCCGAGGGTGCGCAAGCCTTCGAGCGCGTGATCGCGGCGCGTGGTCACACGCGCATCGTCAACTCGACCGGCGATCTCCACGCGCGCATCCGCCAGTGGGTGCAGCTGGCCGCGCTGCGCAGCGACGACGACGATCAGCCCGACGCGGCCCAGCCGGTCGCCACGCGCTCACGGCTCAGCACCAGCGACTACGAGCAGCGCCTGATCGCGATCTGGCGCTACGTGCTTGGTATTCAGGAAGTCGAGCTACACGACAACTTCTTCGATCTGGGCGGCAATTCGCTCAACGGTCTCCAGGTGATCGCCCAGATCAAGAAAGAGTTCAAGGTCCAGATTCCGGCGGTCGCGCTCTTCGAAGCACCCACGATCAGCGCGCTGGCGCAATATCTCGCGCCGCAGGAAGCGCCGCAGGTCGATCGCCAGGAAACGCAGCTGCGCGATCGTCGCCGCAAGATGCGCGAAGCCGGTGGCGCGCAAGACATCGCGATCATCAGCATGGTTGGCCGTTTCCCCGGCGCGAACACCGTCGAGCAGTTTTGGAGCAACATTCGCGACGGCGTCGAGTCCAAGACGCGCTTCACGGATGCCGAGCTGCTGGCCGCCGGCGTCGAGCCCGAGCTGATCCAAAATCCCGACTACGTGAAGATCCGCCCGGTGCTGGACGACGTCGAGCACTTCGACGCGGCCTTCTTTGGCTACACGCCGCGTGAGGCCGAGCTGATGGACCCGCAGCAGCGCTTGTTCCACGAGTGCGCCTGGGAAGCCCTAGAGCTGGCCGGCTACGATACGCAGCGCTACAAAGGCTTGATCGGCGTCTTTGCCGGCACCAATCTCAACTTTTACATGATGCGCATGGCCGGCGATCCCGCGCTGCTGGCCGAGCTCAACGACAATATTCTGCTGGAAAACGACAAGGACGCGCTGGCGACCAACGTGGCCTACAAGCTCAACTTGCAAGGCCCGAGCTTCGCGGTGCAAACCTTCTGCTCGACCTCGCTGGTCGCGACGCATCTGGCTTGCCGCAGCTTGCTCGGCGGCGAATGCGATATTGCGCTGGCGGGTGGCGTCTCGGTGCGCGTGCCGGTCAAGGCTGGCTATCTTTACGTCGAAGGCGATCAGGTCTCGCCCGACGGCACCTGCCGCACCTTTGATGCCAGCGGTGAGGGCGCGATCTTCGGCGACGGCGTGGCGATCGTAGCGCTCAAGCGGCTCGACGATGCGCTGGCCGACGGCGACACAATCCACGCGATCATCAAAGGCAGCGCGATCAACAACGACGGCGGGCGCAAAGTCGGCTATACCGCGCCCAGCGTCACCGGTCAGGCCGAAGTCGTGACGACGGCCTTGGAGCGCTCCGGCATCGATCCAACCACGATCGGCTATCTTGAGGCGCACGGCACAGCCACACGCTTGGGCGATCCGATCGAAGTTGCCTCGCTGACCAAGGCCTATCGCACCTTCACCGAGCGCACCAACTTCTGTGTGATCGGCTCGGCCAAGCCCAACGTCGGGCATCTGGACCGCGCCTCGGGTGTGACCGGCCTGATCAAAACCGCGATGATGGTGCAGCAGGGCATTATTCCGCCGCTGCTGCACTTCGAGCGGCCCAACCCCGAGATCGATTTTGTCAACAGCCCGTTTGTGATCACGACCAAACGCCAGGAGTGGCCGCGCGGCATCACACCACGTCGCGCTGCGGTTAACTCGCTGGGCGTGGGCGGCACCAACGCGCATGTGATCGTCGAGGAGCCGCCGTCGCAGGCCGCGCACAGCCCGTCGCGATCGTATCAGCTGCTGCTGCTCTCGGCGCGCACGCCCGCTGCGCTGGATTCTGCAACCGCGAATCTGGCGAGCTTCCTGCGATCGAATCCTGAGACGTCGCTGGCGGATGTGGCGCACACGCTGCAAGTGGGACGGCGCGGCTTCGAGCAGCGGCGCATGCTGGTCGTGCGTGATGCCGCTGAGGCTGTGACGTTGCTCGACAGCACCGACTCGCAGCGCGTGGTCAGTCGCACGCAAAAGCCCGCCGATCGCCCGGTGGCCTTCCTGTTCCCCGGCGTGGGCGATCACTATATCGGCATGGCGCGCGACCTGTACGACCACGAGCCGATCTTCCTGGCCGCCGTCGATCGCTGCTGCCGCCTGCTGCAACCGCTGCTCAGCCAGGATCTCAAAACATTGCTTTATCCGGCGACCGCGCCAGCCTCAAGCAATGGCAATGGATCGGCCACGCTCGACTTCCGCGCGATGCTTGGACGCGGTAGCATGAATGGATCGTCGCCGCTGCACCGCACCGACCTGGCCCAGCCGACGGTGTTTGTGATCGAGTACGCTTTGGCGCAGCTGCTGATCAGCTGGGGTATTCAGCCGCAAGCGATGATCGGCTATAGCCTGGGTGAGTACGTCGCGGCCACCGTGGCGGGCGTGCTCTCGCTGGACGACGCGCTGCGCCTGGTTGCCACGCGCGCCCAGTTGATCCAGCAGCAGTCCGCCGGCGCGATGTTGGCCGTGGCTGCCAGCGAGGCGGATGTCCAGCCGTTCCTGGGCGACGGCGTGTGTTTGGCGGTGGTCAACAGCCCGACCGCCTGCGTGCTGGCTGGCCCGCCTGAGGCCATCGTGGCGGTCAGCGTGCGACTTCAGGAGGCCGAGATCGCGTGTCGCATCGTGGAGACAACGCACGCCTTCCACTCCACCATGCTTAGCCCGATCGCCGAGCAGGTGACCGCGCTGGCTCAAAGCCTGAAACTCAACGCGCCGCAAATTCCATACATCTCGAACGTGACCGGCATCTGGATCACCGCCGAGCAGGCCCAAGATCCGGCGTACTGGGCGCGCCACATGACCGAAACCGTGCGCTTCGCCGATGGTGTGGGCGAGCTGTTGCAGCGCTCCGATCTGGCCTTTGTTGAGGTTGGGCCGGGCCAGGCGCTGGGCTCGTTTGTGCGCCAGCATCCCTCGTGCAGCCGTGAGCGTCGCGCGACCGTGGTGCACACACTGCGCGCCCAGCACGAGCAGCAACACGATCAGGCGCAACTGTTGCAGGCGCTTGGCCGCTTGTGGCTGCTCGACGTGCCGATCAACTGGGACGGCTTCTACGCGCAGGAGCAGCGCCGGCGCATCCCGCTGCCGACCTATCCCTTCGAGCGCCAGCGCTTCTGGGTCGAGCCGCGCCGTCTTACCAGCACCGCGCAGGCTGCATCGGGCGGCAGAAAGGCCGATGTCGCCGACTGGTTCTATCTGCCGGAGTGGATCGATACGCCGCTGAATGCCGCCGCCGCGCCGGCCAAAACCTGGCTGATCTTCGCCGACGAACGTGGATTTAGCGCCCAGCTGGCCGAGCGGATCGCGCAGGCTGGGCACAAAGCAGTTGTTGTCGCACGCGGCGCGCAGTTCGCCGAGCGCGGCCCTAACCAGTTCACCGTGCGGCCATCCTCGCGCGACGACTACAGCGCGCTGCTGGATCTGCTCAAGACTCGCAAGCTCTTCCCCGAGGCGATCGCGCATCTGTGGCACGCTCCCGACGCCAGCGCATACACCGCCGACGGCGCGGGCTTTGCCGCTGCGCTCGAATCGGGCTTCTACAGCCTGATCGCGCTGACCAAAGCGCTGAGCCAGCACGATCTTGACACGCCGATCACGATCAATGTGCTCTCAACCGGCGTGCAGCCCGCGCTGGGTGACGAGCCGCTGGTGGCTGAGCAATCGCCGCTGCTGGCGGTGTGTAAAGTCATCGCTCAGGAAAATCTCTCGCTCAAGTGCCGCACAATCGATGTGCTGGCACCGACGCCGGACAGCGCCGACGAGACCGCGCTGCTGAGCCAGATCGCGACCGAGCTGCTGAGCCAGTCCAAAGATCTGACCGTAGCCTATCGTGGCGAGCGGCGATTAACGCAGCGCTTCCGGCCTGAGCGGCTGGAGCCGGTGACGGGCGTGCCGGCGCGACTGCGTCAGAACGGCGTGTACCTGATCACCGGTGGTCTGGGCGGCATCGGTATGTCCATGGCCGAGTACCTGGCGCGCACGGTGCAGGCCAAGCTGGTGCTGATCGGACGCAGCGGCTTGCCTGAGCGCAACACCTGGGCCGATTGGATCGCCACGCATGCCGACGACGACGCGACCAGCCGCCGTATGCAGCGCATTCAGCAGCTTGAAGCACTGGGCGCTGAGGTGCTGGTGCGCAGCGCGGATGTCGCCGACGAGGCCCGCATGCGCGCGATCGTCGTGGAGACCGTCGAGCGCTTCGGCGCGCTGCATGGCATTATCCACGGCGCGGGCAACGTCAACCCCGACGACTTCCATGTGATCGAGCACATCACGACGGCACACTGCGAAAGCCAATTCCCATCGAAAGCCTACGGCCTGTACATCCTTGAGCGCATCGTCGAGGAGCGCGCGCCCGACTTCTGCTACCTGCTCTCGTCGATCTCGGCGGTGCTCGGCGGCCTGGGCTACGCGGCCTACACCTCGGCCAACTACTTCATGGATATCTTCGCTCACCGCGCGAACCGGCGCGGACGCACGCAGTGGCTGGCGACCAACTGGGACACCTGGCGCTTCGTGGAGGCCGACACGCCCGGCGTGACGCTCGGCGAGTACGAGATGTTCGCGTCGCAAGGCGTTGATGCGTTTGCGCGTGTGCTTGAGCGCGGCGCGACCCAGATCGTGACCTCGATTGGCGACCTCGACGTGCGCATTCGCCAGTGGGTGCTGCTCGAATCGCTGCAAGAGCAGCCAGGCGATGGTGCAAGCAGTCTCGCGACTCACGCCCGCCCGTCGCTGGACACACCCTACGTCGCGCCCAACAACGACTACGAGCGGCGCATCGCGGCGATCTGGCAGCAGGTGCTGGGCCTGGAGCAGGTTGGCCTGCACGACAACTTCTTCGATCTGGGCGGCAACTCGCTGATCAGCCTGCAAGTGATCGCCAAGCTCAAGAAAGAGTTCAAGACGCAGGTGCCCGCCGTGGCGATGTTCGAAGCGCCGACAGTCAGTGCGCTGGCGCAGTATCTTGCGCCGCAGGAAGCGCCGCAGGTCGATCGCCAGGAAACCCAGCTGCGCGAGCGCCGCCAGAAAATGCGCGAAACCGGCGGCTCGCGTGATATCGCGATCGTCGGCATGGCGGGCCGCTTCCCGGGCGCGAGCACCGTCGAGCAGTTCTGGCAAAATCTCAGCAACGGCGTCGAGTCGCTGACCTTCTTCAGCGACGAGGAGCTGATCGAGGCCGGCGTCGATCCGCTGGTCGTGCAAAATCCGGCCTACGTCAAATCGCGGCATGTGCTCGACAACGTGGAGGATTTCGACGCGGCCTTCTTTGGCTACACGCCGCGTGAGGCCGAGCTGATGGACCCGCAGCAGCGCTTGTTCCACGAGTGCGCCTGGGAAGCGATCGAGATGGCCGGCTACGACACGCTGCGCTACAAAGGCCTGGTTGGCGTCTTTGCCGGCGCGAACATCAGCCTCTACCTGATGCGCCTGGCCACCGATCCGTCCTTCTCGGTGATCACCAACGAGTCGGCGATCTTTGAGAACGCGCAGGACGGCCTGACCACCAACGTTTCGTATCGCCTGAACCTGCGCGGCCCGAGCTTCGCGGTGCAGACCTTCTGCTCGACCTCACTCGTGGCGACGCATCTGGCGTGTCGCAGCCTGCTCAACGGCGAAAGCGACATGGCGCTGGCCGGCGGCGTCTCGGTGCGCGTGCCGGTCAAGATGGGCCATCTGTACCGCGAAGGCGGCCAGGAATCGCCCGACGGTCACTGCCGCACCTTCGACGCCGACGCGCAGGGCGCGGTCTGGGCCGACGGCGTGGCAGTCGTGCTGCTCAAGCGCCTCGACGACGCGCTGGCCGACGGCGACACAATCCACGCGGTGATCAAGGGCTCCGCGATCAACAACGACGGCAACATGAAAGTCGGCTATACCGCGCCCAGCGTGGTCGGCCAGTCCACGGCGATCATGGCTGCGCTGGAACAGTCGCAGATCGACCCGGCCACGATCGGCTATCTTGAGGCGCATGGCTCGGCCACGCCACTCGGCGACCCGATCGAAGTCGCGTCGCTGACCAAGGCCTACCGCACCTTCACCGACCGCACCAACTTCTGTGTGATCGGCTCGACCAAACCCAACGTCGGGCATCTCGATCGCGCCTCAGGTGTGGCCGGCCTGATCAAAACCACCATGATCTTGAAGCATGGTCAGATTCCGCCACTGCTACACTTCCAGCGCCCGAATCCCGAGATCGACTTCGCGGGCAGCCCATTTGTGATCACCACGCAGCGCCGTGAGTGGCAACGTGGCGCGACACCGCGTCGCGCTGCCGTCAACTCGCTGGGCGTGGGCGGCACCAACGCGCACGTCGTGCTGGAAGAAGCGTTGAACCAGCCGCCGTCCAGCCCGTCACGACCGTACCAGCTGCTGCTGCTCTCGGCCAAAACCGAGACCGCGCTCGATTCGATCTCGGCTAATCTGGCGAGCTTCTTGCGCTCGCAGCCTGAGACGTCGCTGGCGGATGTCGCGCACACGTTGCAGATCGGACGGCGCGGCTTTGAGCAGCGGCGCATGCTGGTCGTGCGCGATGCCGCCGACGCGGTGGCGCTGCTCGACGGGGGCGAGTCGCCGCGTGTGGTCAATCGCACGCAAAAGCCCGCCGATCGCCCGGTGGCCTTCTTGTTCCCCGGCGTGGGCGATCACTATGTCGGCATGGCGCGCGACCTGTATGATCACGAGCCGATCTTCCAGGCCGCCGTCGATCGCTGCTGCCGCCTGCTGAACACCCTGCTTGAGCAAGACCTGCGCACGCTGCTTTATCCGGCAACCACGCCGACAAGCAATGGCAATGGATCGGCCACGCTGGACTTCCGCGCGATGCTTGGACGCGGCAATGGATCGAGCGCGCCATCGCCGCTGCACCGCACCGACCTGGCTCAGCCGACGGTGTTTGTGATCGAGTACGCGCTGGCCCAGCTCCTGATCGCCTGGGGTATCCAGCCCAAAGCGATGATCGGCTACAGTTTGGGCGAGTACGTCGCGGCCTGTGTGGCGGGCGTGCTCTCGCTGGACGACGCGCTGCGGCTGGTTGCCACGCGTGCCCAATTGATCCAGCAGCAGCCCGCCGGCGCAATGCTGGCCGTGGGCGCGAGCGAGATCGCGGTGGAGCCGTTCCTGGGCAACGGCGTGTGTTTGGCGGTGGTCAATAGCCCGACCGCCTGCGTGCTTGCCGGCCCGCCCACCGCGATCGCCGCCGTGGCCGAGCGCCTGGACGCCGCCGATATTGCTAATCGTCCGGTGGAAACCACGCACGCCTTCCACTCCACCATGCTCGCGCCAATCGCGGAGCAGGTCACGGCGCTGGCGCGCAGCCTGACGCTCAACGCGCCGCAGATTCCGTACATCTCGAACGTCACCGGCACCTGGATCACCGCCGAGCAAGCGACCGATCCCGCGTATTGGGCACGCCACATGACCGAGACCGTGCGCTTCGCCGATGGCGTCGGCACGCTGCTGCACGACGAGGCGCTGGCCTTCCTGGAAGTTGGACCGGGTCAGGCGCTGGGCTCGTTTGTGCGCCAGCATCCGCTCTGCGACCGCGATCGCCGTGCGACGGTGGTACACACGCTGCGGGCGCGGCATGAGCAGCAGCAGGATCAGGCGCAGCTGTTGCAGGCGCTGGGCCGCTTATGGCTGCTCGACGTGCCGATCAACTGGGGCGGCTTCTACACCCACGAGGAGCGCCGGCGCATCCCGCTGCCGACCTATCCGTTCGAGCGCCAGCGCTTCTGGGCCGAGCCCAAGCGCCGGCCTGGCAGCGCCACCAATTCGCCGCCGCGCCGCAACGACGTTGGCGAGTGGTTCACCACGCCCTCCTGGAAGCGCAGCAATCCCGGCGATGGGAGCCCGGTGACTGAGCTTGACGAGCGCCACGCCTGGCTGATCTTCCTCGACAGCTGTGGCGTCGGTACGCCGCTGGTGCGCCAGTTGACCGGCCAGGGCCAGGATGTGATCACCGTTACGCCGGGCGCAAGCTTTGCGCGCTACAGCCCGACCGGCTTTACCGTGCGGCCACGTGAGCGCGAAGACTACGAGGCGCTGCTGCGCGAGCTTAATCGTGAGCAGAAGCTGCCCGATCGGATTGTGCATCTGTGGAGCGTGACGCCGCCGCCCGATGGCGCGGACGAGACCGAGGCCGGGCTGGCCAACCTGCTCGATCACGGCTTCTATAGCTTGTTCACGTTGGCGCAGGCGCTCGGCGATCAAGGCATCGATCGCTGCCAGATTTCGGTGATCTCCAACGATATGCAGGAAGTCACCGGCGTCGAGCAGATCGTACCGGCCAAAGCGGCGGTGATTGGTCCGTGCAAGGTTATTCCGCAGGAGTATCGCGGCATCAGCTGTCGCAGCATCGACGTGCAGCTGCCGCCGAGCGGTCCCAGCGCCCAGCTGATCGATCAGCTGCTTGACGAGCTAAGCCGCCCGGTCACCGATGATCTTGTCGCCTTGCGTGGCGCGCATCGCTGGGTGCAAACCTTGGAGCCGGTGCCGCTTCAGTCGCCGACGCGCAACACACGCCTGCGCGAGAACGGCGTGTATCTGATCACTGGCGGTCTGGGTGGCATCGGTCTGGCGATGGCCGAGCATCTGGCCGACGCCTGCCACGCCAAGCTGGTACTGGTCGGACGTACCGCGCTGCCGCCGCGCGCGCAGTGGCCAGCGATCCTGGCCAGCGCCGACACCGAGAGCGGCATCGGGCGGCGGATCAAGATCGTGCAGGAGCTTGAGGCGCGCACCGAGGTGCTGGTGCTGCAAGCCGACGTGGCCGATGCGGTCCAGATCCAGATCGCCGTCGATCAGGCGGTTGCGCGCTTCGGCACGATCCACGGCGTGCTGCACGCGGCTGGTCTGCCCGGCGTGGGCCTGACGCAGCTTAAGAGCGCTGAGGCTGCCGCCGGTGTGCTCGCGCCCAAAGTTCACGGTACGCTGGCGCTGGTCCAGGCGCTGCGCGGATTGTCGCTAGACTTCCTGGCGCTCTTCTCTTCGATCGCCTCGGTCACCAGCGGCGGCCCCGGCCAGATCGACTACTGCGCGGCCAGCGCGTTCATGGAGCACTACGCGCAGCGCCACAGCGGCGAGCACGGCGCGACGATCGCCGTGAGCTGGGGCGAGTGGCTGTGGGACGCCTGGCAGGAAGGCTTGCAGGGCTACCCCGAAGACGTGCGCGCCTTCTTGATCGCCAACCGCCGCGCCTACGGTATCGCGTTCCACGAGGGCACCGAAGCCTTCCGCCGCGTGCTGGCTGGACGACTGCCGCACGTGTATATCACCACCCAGGATCTGGTCGCGATGGTCGATCAAATCCGCAACGGCCTGATCGATCAGCTGCTGGGCCACGGCGAGGGCGAGGCCGACGATCGCCCGCTCTACCCGCGTCCGGTGCTGAGCACATCCTTTATCGAGCCGCGCAACGAGCTAGAGGCCAAGATCGCCGCGATCTGGGGCAGCGTCCTCGGCATCGCCGACATCGGCATCAACGATAACTTCTTCGACCTCGGCGGCAACTCGCTGGTCGGCGTGGAAGTGATCAGCAAAATCCGCCGTGCGCTTTCGATCGATAAATTGCCGGCCTATATGCTGTATGACGCGCCCTCGGTGGCCGAGATGGCGGCCTACGTGGCCGGTCAGGGCCAGGCCGAGGCGGTAGAACCCGAGGAAGATCTGGAAGATCGCGGCGAGCGGCGCAAAGCTCAGCTGGGCATCTTGCAGCGCCGCAGCTTTGTTGAAGAAGTTGAAGAAGAGGAAATCGTATGACCAACCAGTCAGCGCAAGACTATACAACGGCGGTCGCCATCATCGGCATGGCCGGGCGCTTTCCCGGAGCGCACACTGTCGATCAGTTCTGGGACAATATAGCCGGTGGCGTTCGCTCGATCCGCTTCTTCACGGACGACGAGCTGCTGGCCGCCGGTGTTAGCCCGGAGACGCTGCGCGATCCCAGCTTTGTGAAAGCCGGCACCGTGGTCGAAAAGGCCGATCACTTCGACGCGCGCTTCTTCGGCTATCCGCCGCGCGAAGCCGAGGTCATGGACCCGCAGCACCGGCTGTTCCTGGAATGCACCTGGGAAGCTCTAGAGCGCGCGGCCTACGATCCCGAAACCTACAAAGGCTTGATCGGCGTGTTTGCCGGCTCGTGCTATCCGACCTACCTGCACAACAATCTGCTCCCCAACGCGGAGCTGGTCGAAGATGTCGGCATGTTGCAGATCAACGTCGGCAACGAGGCCGACTCGCTGGCCTCGACGGTCTCGTATAAGCTCAATCTGCGCGGTCCCAGTGTGGCCGTGCAGACCTTCTGCTCGACCTCGCTGGTGGCGGTGCATCTGGCCTACCAGAGCCTGATCACCTACGAGTCCGACATCACCGTCGCGGGCGGCGTAGCGATCGCGTTTCCGCAGGGCAACGGCTACCACTACCAGGAGGGCGGCATCGTCTCGCCCGACGGCTACTGCCGCACCTTTGATGCGCAGGCGCAGGGCAGCGTGATGGGCAACGGCCTCGGCGTGGTCGTGCTCAAGCGCATGAGCGAGGCGCTGGCCGACGGCGATCAGATCTACGCTGTGATCAAGGGCAGCGCGATCAACAACGACGGCGTGCGCAAAGTCGGCTACACCGCGCCCGGCCTGGCTGGTCAAACCTCGGTGGTGGTGCGCGGCCTGAACAACGCCGGCGTCAAGGCCGAGACGATCAGCTATGTCGAGGCGCACGGCACGGCCACGCCACTCGGCGACTCGGTCGAGCTGGCCTCGCTGATCCGCGCCTTCAGCCGGGGCAGCAAAAAGAAACAGTTCTGCGCGTTGGGCTCGGCCAAGCCCAATATCGGCCACCTGGATCGCGCGTCGGGCGTGACGGGGCTGATCAAAACCGCGATGGCGCTGACGCATAAGCAGCTGCCGCCGCTGCTGCACTTCGAGCAGGCCAGCCCCGACATCGATCTTGAGAATAGCCCGTTCTACGTCAACACCGAGCTGCGCGAGTGGCCGGTCGGCCCGACGCCGCGTCGCGCCGGCGTGAGCTCGTTTGGTCTAGGCGGCACCAATGTGCATGTCGTGCTCGAAGAAGCGCCGGAGCTCGCCCGCACCAGCCCATCGCGACCGCACCAGCTGCTGGTGCTCTCAGCCAAGACCGAATCCGCGCTCGACGCCATGACGGCCAATTTGATCGCGCACGTGCGCCAGCAGCCGGATCTCAACCCTGCCGACGTGGCCTACACACTTCAGATCGGACGCAGCGCCTTCAATCACCGCCGCACGCTGGTCTTTAGCGATCTGGCGGATCTGGTTGCCGGGCTGGAAAGCCGTGACGCAGGCCGTGTGCAGACGCTCAACCAGACCGGACGTGATCGCCCCGTGGTTTTCATGTTCCCCGGCGTCGGCGCGCAGTACGTGGGCATGGCGCAGGAGTTGTACGCGCACGAGACCGCTTTCCGCGCGGTTGTCGATCGCTGCGCCGAGCTGTTGAAGCCGCAGCTGGGCCTGGATCTGCGCGGTTCGCTCTATCCCAAATCGGGCAGCGTGGCTAGCCTGGAGTCGCTTGAGCAGCCGGCGCTGTTTGCGGTCGAGTACGCGCTGGCGCAGCTGCTGATCGGCTGGGGCATCAAGCCACAGGCGCTGCTGGGCGAGGGCGTGGGCGAGATCGTGGCGGCTACCGTGGCGGGCGTGCTCACGCTGGAAGACGCGCTGCGGCTGGTGGCCAATCGCGCTCAGTTGATGCAGTCGCTGCCGGCTGCCGCTGGTCTGAGCGTCGCGCTGAGCGAAGCTGAGGTTCGGCCCTACCTGAGCGATCAGATCGTGCTGGCGGCGATCCACGGCCCGGCTAGCTGCGTGCTCTCGGGCCCGCCCGCCGCGATCGACGCGCTCAAAGATCGATTGGAAGCCGCCGGAGTCGCCAGCGAATCGATCGCGGTGCAGGCGTTCGCGCCGACGCTGGCCGCGCAGCTAACGGCGCTAACCCGCAGCTTGAAGCTGAGCGCGCCGCAGATCCCCTATATTTCGGGTGTCACCGGCACCTGGATCACACCCGAGCAGGCCAGCGATCCGGCGTATTGGGCGCAGCAGCTCAGCCAGCCCACGCGCCTGTCCGACGGCCTGCAGACGCTGCTCCAAAATCCGCAGGTACTGCTTGAGGTCGGCCCGGCGCAAACGCTGAGCACGATCGCCCGCCAGCATCCGGCCTGCACACCCGAGCGCAGCGGATTGGTGCAAAGCAGCTTGCCCGCCGCCGGTGAGCAGCGTTCGGCGCTAGCCGCGATGCTTGGCGCGCTAGGCCAGCTCTGGCTGCTGGGCGTGCCCGTCGATTGGACGAATTTCTACGCCGAGGAGCAGCGCCGTCGCATCGCGCTGCCGACCTATCCCTTCGAGCGCCAGCGCTACTGGATCGAATCGCCGGCGCGGGCGGCGCAGCTGGCCCAACAGGCGACTGCCGGCAAACGCCCCGATCCCGCCGACTGGTTCTATCAGCCGCTCTGGCAATCCGCACCGTTGCCGAAAGCCGAGGCCGCGACTGGACGCTGGCTGATCCTGGCCGACGCGCATGGTCTCGGCGCGGCGCTGGCCGATCGTTTGGGTCGTGCGGGCATGCCGGTGGTGCAAGTGCTGCCCGGCGATCATTTCGCGCGCCTGGACGATGCACGTTTCCAGCTGCGATCCGACAGCGCCGCCGACTACGGGGAATTGCTGACTGCGCTGCGCGACTCCGGGCTGCTGCCGACGCACGTCGCGCATCTGTGGAGCCTCGATTCGCTGCCGGATGCCGTCGGCCCCGAGCGCTTCACCGCCGCCCAGCAGCGCGGCTTTTACAGCTTGCTCTTCCTGACCCAGGCGTTCAGCGCGCATCTGATGGTCGAGTCGTTGCAGATTCTGGTGGCCTCGCAGGGCTTGTATGCCGCGACGGAGAATGACATAACGCAGGCTGAACATGCCGCGCTGCCCGGTCTTTGCACGGTGATCGGCCAGGAAAACGTCAACATGACCTGTCACAGCGTCGATCTCGTGCTGCCCGGCGACAACAACTACAGCGCACTCGTCGACTCGTTGCTGACCGAGGTGCAGTCCGGGCGCGGCGATGCGGCGGTGGCCTACCGCGCTGGCGATCGCTTGACGCAGAGCTACACGCCGCTGCGCCTGGAAGCCACGCCCACGATTTTGCGGGAGAATGGCGTCTATCTGATCACCGGCG